>JANYFV010000094.1 GCA_025359635.1 Undibacterium sp.
GGATCAGGGCTGAGCACAATGCACCTGCCAGAATCGCATATTGCTGCAGGCGTGGGGTAGATCCTACCAGGTAGCCAGTTTTTAAGTCTTGTGAAGTGGTACCAGCATTGCTGGCGGCGATGCAGACGATTGCGCCGACCGACAAGGCTGTTACATAATATTGTCCGCCTGTCCAGCCCATGATCAGGAAGATCAGACAAGTAAATAGCAAGGTCGCCACCGTCATGCCAGAGATAGGGTTCGAGGATGAGCCGATCTCACCAGTCAAGCGCGAGGATACCGTCGCAAACAGGAAGCCGAATACCAGGATAATTAATGCCCCAAGCAGATTCATGTGCAATGGCGTCGCAAACGTAATTACTGCAATGATCGCGAGTGAGCCGATAATGACCCATTTCATCGGGATATCTTCATCAGTGCGCAGTTTGGCCGTCATGTTGCCTGCACCCTTGCCCAGACCAGACAAACCGGCCGAGAGACTGCGCCAGATGGTCGGCATGGCACGCGCAAGACTGATCAAGCCACCAGCGGCTACCGCACCTGCACCGATGTACAGCACGTAAGCACTGCGCACATCGTGCGGGCTCATGTCTTTAATCAGTTTTACGCCTGGGCTTAACGGCACGGTGAGTGCATCGCCAAAGAACTTGATCATCGGGATTAACAGCAGGTATGACATAACGCCGCCGGCCGCCATGATAGAGGCAATTCTTGGACCGATAATGTAGCCTACGCCGAGTAATTCAGGCGAGACTTCAGCGCCGATAGAGCCGGCCTTGAGTGGCGCACCGAAGACCAGTTCTGGCGTATCTTTCCAGCCTTTAAAGGCGACGTTGATGACCTTGTATAACATCCCAACACCGAAACCACCAAAGATGATGGCGGCGCGTTTGCTCGCTTCAGCGTGGGCGAGCGGGTTACTCGCTTCGCCTGCAGCGGCACGCGAGGTCTCGGTGGCGGCAGCTTTTAATACTTCGGCACAGGCGGTGCCTTCTGGGTATTTGAGTTCACCATGTTTTTCAACAATCATGGCACGACGCATAGGGATCATCAGCAAGATACCCAAGAGACCGCCGAGCACGGCGACTAACGCCACGCGAGAAATTTCCAGATCAAAGCCGAGTATCAAGATCGCTGGCATGGTGACGCCAAGACCAAAGGCGATTGACTCGCCGGCAGAACCTGCGGTTTGTGTAATGCTGTTTTCTAAAATGGTGGAATCGGTAAATCCCATTTTGTTGAACATACGGAAAAAGGTAATCGCAATCACTGCCACCGGTATCGAGGCGCTGACGGTCAGACCGACTTTGAGCACTAGGTACAAAGACGAAGCACCGAAAATCATACCCAACACGACGCCCATAACAAGGGCGCGGATGGTAAATTCTGGGAGATTCGCCGAGGCGGGAATATACGGCTTAAAAGCGGGAACTGAGATTTCTGGTGGCATTTTTCTACCTTATTGTGTTGGCAAAAAGCAGGACTGCGGATATTTTGTACCGTAGCCTGGCTGTTATTTTGACGTTCCTTGTCTCCGGGATTGTCTTATCAAGATTCTTGAACTCGTGCATTATCCTGCTTTTTAGGCGGGATAGGCAATCGTGAATTTCATAGTATCTTTTAGCTTGCCAACTGTTTTGAAAACAGGCAGGAAAAATCAGCTAGGTTTAGCTCACTATTGCCTGATCATGCTTGCTCACTCCAGGCAAAACGGTGATACCACGGATAATCGGATTTCTCCAGGCGAGCAGCGCCAGCATTAAGGCACCCACTCCAGCAAAACCGAGTGAATAGCGTAACCCAAGATGTTCACCCAAATAGCCACCGATTAAGGCGCCCGGCCCTGCTGGCAAGAGTATCAGCCAGCGCATGGTGCTGGTCATACGCCCCAGTAAAGGCTCAGGTGTGACTGCCTGGCGCAACGCCAGGAAATTAATGAAAATCAGTACACCGCCAATCGAGAAGCAAGCCAGCATCACCACGAAGGCCGCAACACCCCAGGCGTTGACTGGTGCCAGCGCCAGCAATAGCCAGCCAAGGCTGCATACAGTGACGCCCACTACCATGCAGGGGCCGGGGCCTAATTTGCGGCTGATGCGGTTGCCATACAGGCTCGCGAGTATGGTGCCGACACCCATGCCCATGTAGCTCAGGCCGACCGCTTGTTCTGACAAACCGAGGATGCGCGTCGCGAACAAAATTTGCACCACCAGCGCCGCGTTGTAAAACAGCTGCCAACAGCCAACGGTGGTTGCCAAGCCAACCAGGAGCGGTTTATTTGAGACAAAGGCGACACCCGCCTTGAGGTCACGCCAGAAGTGGGCATCTTCCCGGATCGGACGTATCTCAATAATTTTCACCCCGCGCAATATCGCTGCCGAGGTCAGTAGCAAAACCGCATCGGCTAATAATGCCAAGGGTGCTCCCATCAGTTTGATCAAGGCACCCGCAGTGGCAGGGCCGGCTACTTCAGAGCCGGATGTCGCCAGGGCATTCTTGGCAAACGCTTCTACTAAACGCTCTCTGGGAACGATTTGAGTCAAGACAATTTGCGCAGCCGTGCCAGCCGTGGTGTTAACTGCGCCAATCAAAAAGCCAACGACGTACAGCCAGCTCATCGTCAAACTACCCAGCCACCATGCCAGTGGCACACTCGCCACACCAATGGCAATCAAGATTTCGCCGACGATATATACGGGTAATTTGCGCACGCGATCTAGCCAGACCCCGGACGGGAGTGACAGAATCACAAATGGCAAGCTCTCCATAAAAATCAAGACACCCATTTGTGTGGGGCTGGCATGCAGCAATACCGCCGCGGTCAGGGGCAGTGCTAGCATCGTGATTTGTGCGCCAAAAGAACTGATGAGTATTGATGTCCACAAACGGCGATACACCAGGTCGCGCAATAAGTCGCTTGCTGGAAGCGAAAATGAAAGAGAAAATTTTTGTAATAACAGTTTGAACATGGGTTTGATTTTACTGCACCGGATACAATGTGGAAATTGTACCGCGTGTCGTTTTATTTTGAGCAAGGTCATAAAGACTGAGTGCGTATTCTGAATTTAGTTCCTGAAAGATGTTGAAAATATGTTTGAAAAACCCATCGTGATGATCGACTTTGAAACCACCGGCATGAGTCCGGATCAGGGTGATCGCGTTACCGAAGTCGCGGCTTTGCGCATCGTCGGTGGCGAGGTGGTCGATCGATATGTCTCGCTCATCAATTGTAATATCCGTATCTCTTCATTTATCACACAACTCACCGGCATTACTCAAGCGATGGTGAATACGGCACCACCGGCAACCAAGGTAATTCCCGAGCTGCTGAAGTTTATCGGGAAAGATGCTTTAGCCGCCCACAACGCCAGCTTCGATGAAAAGTTTCTTCAGGCAGAAAGTCAGCGCCTCGGTTTGTCTTCGCAACATAGCGGATTGATCTGTTCAGTAAAATTAGCCCGGCGGGTGTTTCCTGGTTTAGATAGTTATTCCTTAGGGCGATTAGCAGCATCGCTAGGTATTCGCTTTAAAGGCAATGCGCATAGAGCGGAAGCCGATTCTGAAGTGGCATCTGCCGTGTTGCTGCATATCGCCTCGCATTTAGGCGAGCGCTATGGGATACGTAGCGTGGCTCCGAATTTACTCGAACAAATCAACAAACTGAGTGCAGCCAAAGTACCTGCATATTTGGAAAAATATCTCCAACCAGCGAAGCTATCTCCGACCAGTCAAGCTAAAAATAAAAAAACTAAAAGTGCAGCAAGCCCGCAACGATTTCGTCACTATAAAGGCGGTATTTATGAGCTGGTGTGTGAGGCTACGCAAGAATCCGATTTGAGTCCAGTGATTGTGTATCGCTCGCACAATGGCAGTATCTGGACAAGGCCAAAATCGGTCTTTTTTGAAACGGTAGAAGTTGATGGCATACGCATCCCACGATTTGCCATTTTGGACGAATAATTGCGTTTTAAGAGGAAATGAAATGGTAGATGCAATTGATCGAGTTTTGAGAAGCAGGCTTTGGCTATCAGGTCTTCTCGGACTACTTTTATCATCACAAGTCGTTACCGCATGTGCCGAAGATATTTTACGTTTGTCGACCACCACCAGTACAGAAAATTCCGGACTGCTGAAAGCCTTGTTACCCGCATTTGAAGCCAAGCATCACATCAAGGTACAGGTGATTTCTGTTGGAACTGGCAAGGCCTTAGAACTGGCAAAAAATGGTGATGTCGACGTGACCTTGGTGCACGCGCGGTCAGCGGAAGACAAATTTGTTACTGACGGTCACGGCGTGAATCGGCGTGACGTGATGTACAACGATTTTATTATTGTGGGCCCAACAGAAGACCCTGCACATGTTGCGGGAAGCAAGGACGTAATCGCAGCCTTGAAAAGAATAGCTGCTAGCAAAGTGAAATTCATTTCTCGCGGGGATAATTCCGGCACCGATCAGATGGAGCAATCGTATTGGAAAGAAGCGGGAGCCAAGCCAGAAGGGCGAGCTTACGTTTCTGCAGGCATCGGTATGGGCGAAGTCTTGACCATGGCCGCCCAAATGCAAGCCTATACCCTGACTGATCGCGCCACCTATGTTGCATATCGCGCTAAAACTGGTTTGTCGGTACTGGTCGAAGGCGATGTGAAAATGTTTAATCCGTATGGCATCATCGCGGTTAATCCTGCAAAGTATAAGGACATTAATTTTCGAGCCGCAAACTTGCTGATTGAATGGCTGACGTCATCCGAGGGACAGCAAAAAATTAATGAATTTAGAGTCGATGGGCAGCAATTGTTTTTTTCTTCTTTTAAGAAGTGACATGTTGGGAAACGCATGGACAGCATAGACCTTGAAGTTCTGAAAACCTGCGAACTTTGGATAAAAGCAGGTAGGCGATGCGCGCTCGTTACCGTCATCAAGACTTGGGGATCGAGTCCAAGACCAGAAGGTGCGACCCTGGTCATCGCTGAAGACGGTAGTGTGGTCGGCTCGGTATCAGGCGGGTGTATCGAAGATGATTTGATCGAGCGCGTGCGCAATGAAGGCATAGTCCGTACTCATCCTGAAATTGTGACCTATGGCATCACCGCAGATGAAGCGCATCGCTTCGGTTTGCCATGCGGAGGAACAATACAACTGGCGATTGAACCCATCTCTGGACAAAGCAAAATTGCTGAATTGTTGCAACGTCTAAGTCAGCACGAATTAATCACACGAAGGCTCAATTTAAGGACCGGTGAAGTTGATTTGGCGCTGGCCGCTGATGTTATTAGCTTGCAGTTGACTGAGACGACCCTAACGACCTTGCACGGCCCGCGCTGGCGCTTACTGATCATCGGTGCCGGGCAACTTTCGCGCTTCCTGGCGAGTATCGCGCTAGGCATGGATTACCACGTCACGGTCTGCGATCCGCGTGAGGAATACCGTGAAGGCTGGCAAGTTGAGGGCGTGCATGTGGTGCATGCGATGCCTGATGACATGGTGGTCGAGATGCGCCTGGATAGCCGCAGTGCTGTCGTGGCGTTGACACACGATCCTAAACTCGATGATCTGGCGCTGATGGAGGCACTCAAGTCCGAGGCGTTTTATGTCGGCGCTATTGGTTCACGCCTGAATAATGTCAAGCGGCGTGCACGTTTGAAAGAGTTTGATCTGACTGACGCTGACTTGGCTAAACTACATGGGCCGATCGGTCTGTATATTGGTAGCAAAACTCCAGCAGAAATTGCAATTTCCATTTTGGCAGAAATGACGGCGGTCAAGAATAAGGTGCGGTTGCCGCTAGAAATAAGTGTTGAACACGCTAAAAATAGTTCGGCTTAAAATGGCATTGTTGCACTGTCATAGGCCAAAAGTAAATAAAGCCTGGGCTAGCCTAAAGCTTTTGTCGTAAATACCCATAATTGACATCTAATTTCGCGTAAAATCCCACCCAATATCAATCCGGCAGGGGAATACTATGAGCATTAAATCTGATAAATGGATACGTCGCATGGCGCAAGAGCACGCCATGATAGAACCATTTTCTCCAGGGCAAGTACGCGAAGAAAATGGCCAGAAAATAGTGAGTTATGGCACATCTTCATATGGCTACGATATTCGTTGCGCCGATGAATTCAAAATATTTACCAATATTAATAGTACGATCGTTGATCCGAAAAACTTCGACGAAAAATCTTTCGTTGATTTTAAAGGTGATGTTTGCATCATCCCGCCAAATTCCTTTGCGTTGGCACGGACCATAGAATATTTCCGCATTCCACGCAGTGTTTTGACGATTTGCTTAGGCAAGTCGACCTATGCGCGCTGCGGAATCATCGTCAACGTGACGCCGTTTGAGCCAGAGTGGGAAGGTTATGTCACCTTGGAGTTCTCCAATACTACGCCGTTGCCAGCCAAGATTTATGCGGGCGAGGGTTGTGCTCAGGTTTTGTTTTTTGAAAGCGATGAAATCTGCGAAACATCCTATAAAGACCGAGGTGGTAAATATCAGGGGCAACGCGGAGTGACACTTCCCAAGGCGTGATGCTTATATATTCTCGCGGTGTTGAATAGATAGCGTGAATTGGTAACGATCAAAATACGCTTATTCTTGTAAAAAAGTAAATTTTGGCTATACTTGCTTTGCTGATTCAAATGCAAAGCCATTTTCACACTGTTGTTCACCCGGGAGAAATTATGAATAGTCTTGATCAGAACCCGCAGCAAAGCTTGTATCCGGAGCTGCAACGTCGCCGTTTCCTCGCGTCATCTGCGAGCATCGCTATTGGATGTGCATTGGGAAGTTTTCCCGCTTTTGGACAGGCTGCAACGATCCATGTTTTGCCCGCATTACCGTATGCAGACGATGCGCTGGCACCGGTTATCTCTTCAAATACCATCAGTTTTCATTACGGCAAGCACCATAAGGGCTATGTCGATAATTTAAATAAACTTATCGTCGGAACTGATTTCGCCGATATGAGTTTAGAGAAGGTGATATTGGCAAGTGCTGGCCAGGCAGACAAGACAGCTATTTTCAATAATTCTGCACAAATCTGGAACCACACTTTTTATTGGCGTAGTTTGCGCGCTAATGGTGGTGGCGAACCACCTGCCGCCCTCAAACAAAAAATAGAGGCCTCGTTTGGCAGCGTAGAGGCATGTAAAAAAGAATTGGCCGCCGCCGCAATGGGACAGTTTGGGAGTGGCTGGGCATGGTTGGTACTCGATGCCGACAAGCTGAAAGTCGTGAAAACTGCGAACGCAGAATTACCGTTAACCAAAGGGCAAAAGCCGTTGTTGACGATTGATGTCTGGGAGCACGCTTATTATCTCGATTATCAAAATAAGCGAGCCGATTATGTGAATACCTTGCTGGATAAATTGATCAATTGGGGATTTGTGGCTGATAATTTAGCGGCATAAAAAAGCGGACTTCAAGTCCGCTTTTTTAATCCAAAACAATAATTTTTTAATCAATTTCGGCAAGCGTCTGATGTACGAACGCAGATAAAATCAGTTTAGACTGAGTTGATACGTCGACAAATTCGAAGCCATGCCGGTATTCATCTGTATTTTCAGTTGGAGTAATCGAACGAAGAATAACGTTTAAAGATAAATATTCATCGCTGCCTGCCGCATTGACCTTAAATTTCATAATTCCAGTGTCATTTTTTTTGCCCAAAGGTTTTTTAATGATGCCAGAACTTCCGCCCATGCTTAGATCACTTAAAGTCGCAGCAGCGGTTTGTTCGGGATCCCCGACAGTCACCGAGGCAATGATTTTGACCGTGGCGCGCGAACCTTGGCGGATGGCAGTACAACGGACTAATTTGGGATAGGAAAGATGAAGATATGCATGTG
The DNA here is from genome assembly GCA_025359635.1 of Undibacterium sp. Lineage (GTDB taxonomy): Bacteria > Pseudomonadota > Gammaproteobacteria > Burkholderiales > Burkholderiaceae_D > Undibacterium. The sequence goes on from JANYFV010000094.1 coordinate 7,847, forward strand.
GAGAGAAAACGGATTTAAGTGCTGAGGCGGTAAACGCATAGGCTTTTTTTCCTGGAAAGGCCCGGACAATAAAGGTTTGCCCGTCTCTGATGAGTGCACCTTTGCCATCCATCATTGGTGCGGTTACGAGGATGGATTTATTCTTTACAAAACCAACTAATTTTACCGTGTAACGTATTGATGCATTGTCATGAACTTGAAGGTAAAAAGTCTCGCCAACATACCAGCGTACACTGTCCAGATCCAACATGACAGTTTCTTTGTTTTGCTCTTGAGCTGGTTTTTCTGCGGTGAGCACTTTAGCTACTGGCGCAGGTTTTGCGGAAACGTTTTCCCACAAAGGATCGGCGCAATAACCATTTTCAATTAAATAATCAAGCTGATCCTGATCGTCTACCTTGACGCCTGATGCTAGCAATAAGTTACCCCAAGAATCGTACACATTTTTTGGCGCAGCATTACCTACTCTCAGCTCATCTTTCTTGATTGGTACAAGTGCATCAAGTTCGTTCATGCATTTTCCTAGTGTTCAGTTTGAAGTGAAAACTCATCGAAATTGGATTAAGGAGAACAGAGTTATTTTTGAGCATTTATACCATAAAAAGCGCCCGATGACGTGTCTGTCACAGGGCGCTCTTCGTATTTACTACACAGATAGAGTGATTATGGCCTATTAGTCCGCAATTTCTGCGCCCAGTGGTACGCAATCCACAAAATAGCCCCGTTTGCCATCAATTTCTGCTTTGACCAGGCCGTGACAATCAGTTTCAAAACCGGGAAATTGCTCATTAAAATTGCGTACAAATTTTAAATAATCAACGATGGTTTTATTGAAACGTTCACCTGGAATAAGCAAGGGAATACCGGGCGGGTAGGGCGTTAATAGAATTGCTGTGACGCGACCTTCTAAGTCATCGATTGATACCCGCTCAATTTCACGATGCGCCATCTTGGCAAAAGCATCCGATGGTTTCATTGCTGGTTGCATGTCAGATAAATACATTTCAGTCGTTAGGCGAGCGACATCATGTGATTTATAAACTTCGTGAATGCGTTGGCAAAGATCTTTCAAACCTGCACCTTCATAGCGAGGATTGGCTGTGGCAAATTCTGGCAAAATTCGCCACATCGGTTGATTTTTGTCGTAATCGTCCTTGAACTGTTGTAGCGCCGTGAGTAAGGTATTCCAGCGCCCCTTGGTAATGCCGATGGTGAACATAATGAAAAACGAATACAGCCCGCATTTTTCAATAATGACGCCATGTTCGGCCAGATACTTGGTGACGATGGAGGCAGGAATACCAGATTCGTCAAATTTACCTTGCAGTGACAAGCCAGGCGTGACGATAGTCGCTTTAATTGGATCGAGCATGTTGAAGCCTCGCGCCAAATTGCCAAAGCCGTGCCAGTCATCTTCCGCATGGATCATCCAGTCTTCACGGGAACCTATACCGTCGTCGGATAAGGTCTCAGGACCCCAGACCTGGAACCACCAGTCTTGACCCCACTCTTGATCGACTTTACGCATCGCGCGGCGGAAATCTAATGCTTCAATAATGGATTCTTCAACCAAGGCGGTACCACCTGGCGCTTCCATCATCGCGGCTGCGACGTCGCATGACGCGATAATGGAGTAGTTAGGTGAGGTCGAGGTGTGCATTAAATATGCTTCAGCGAAGCTATCTTTATCGAGCTTAACGGTCTCGGATTCACGCACCAGAATTTGTGACGCTTGCGATATACCGGCCAGCAATTTGTGCGTCGACTGGGTCGAAAAAATCATCGATTTTTTTGCGCGCGCCCGGTCTTTGCCAATCGCATGCATATCTTGATAGAAATTATGGAAGGTTGCGTGCGGCAACCAGGCCTCGTCGAAATGCAAGGTATCTATTTCGCCATCGAGCAAATCTTTGAGTGTCTCGACATTGTATAAGACGCCATCGTAAGTCGATTGTGTGATGGTGAGAATGCGCGGTTTTTTATTTTTTGCATTGCGCGCAAAAGGATTCGCCTCGATCTTTCTACGGATACTTTCCATGGAAAACTCTTCCAATGGTATCGGCCCGATAATGCCCAGGTGATTGCGGGTCGGCATCAAGAACACCGGTATCGCGCCACACATAATGATGGAATGCAAAATGGATTTGTGGCAGTTGCGGTCGACCACGACGATGTCGCCTGGCGCGACGGTCGAATGCCAGACCATTTTGTTTGAGGTGGATGTACCGTTGGTCACAAAGTAACAATGGTCAGCGTTGAAGATGCGCGCTGCATTGCGTTCAGATGCAGCAACTGGGCCAGTGTGGTCCAATAATTGCCCGAGTTCTTCAACCGCATTGCAGACGTCGGCACGCAGCATGTTCTCACCAAAAAATTGATGAAACATTTGCCCGATAGGTGATTTTAAAAACGCGACACCGCCAGAATGTCCTGGGCAATGCCATGAATACGATCCATCATTGGCATAATGCACCAGCGCACGGAAGAATGGCGGGGAAAGACCATCAAGATAAGATTTTGCTTCACGAATAATATGGCGCGCGACGAATTCCGGTGTGTCTTCAAACATGTGAATGAAACCATGCAGTTCACGCAGAATGTCGTTGGGAATATGTCTCGAAGTACGTGTTTCACCATACAAGTAGATTGGAATATCTGCATTCTTGTAGCGAATCTCTTCCACGAAGGCGCGCAGTGATTTTAAGGCGTGATCAGTTTCTTCGTCGCTACCTTCACCAAATTCTTCATCGTCGATCGACAAGATAAAAGCGGAAGCGCGGGATTGTTGCTGGGCGAATTGCGATAAATCACCGTAACTGGTGACGCCTAAGATTTCCATGCCTTCTTTTTCCATGGCATCGGCTAGTGCGCGAATACCTAGACCGGAAGTATTTTCAGAGCGGAAGTCTTCGTCAATGATGACGATAGGGAAGCGGAATTTCATGGAAGTCTCCAAAAAAGCTTGTTACAAGGGAGACGCCTGGGCAAGTTAACTCAACCGCTTGCGCGCCAAAAATTTAAAGAAGCGAATTTTCTCAGATATGTGCGACTAGATGTGAAAAAAGATAGGCTTCAAAGGGAAGATATGGGAATTTTATTATTTACACTTCCATCTTGCTTTTACTGCCATCATTATTTGGACATATTGCGTTCAATTTTTTGTGAGAAATTTGAAAAAGGGGTGCCGAAATATTTAACGGTGCCCCTTTTTTAATTGGTTTGCTTTTTGAAAAGCATTGCATTTTAACGACGCAAGCTAAAAACGATAACTTGCTGCCGTATAAACAGTCACAGGCGTTTTTTGGAAAATAATAGGGCTATTGGCCGCGTCACCCATTAGGTGTTGGACTGAAGCGCCCGTCGTCAATGACCAGTTTGTATCAATACTCCAGTGCCAATTTGCGCCTATTTTGACTTCAGTTAAACCAGAGCTTGGCGTGTATTGGGCATATCCGCTATTGATGGCTTGTGTCGCATTGACGCCAAAATAGGATTGCTGATAACTATTATTAGCCCAATTTGTACTAAACAGGGCAGTGAGACGGTGTTTGGCGCTAAGCATATTGGTGGCTCTTCCACCTAAGCTGACTTGTACGCCATTGTGGTCAACACCAGCCCCGTAACGTACCGATGAGAGCAGCGCATAGTTCGAATTGATAAAGTAGTTAAGGAAGGCACCTGGTTCTAATGTTGTATCGATATCGCCCATGCCATTTAATCGACTTGATCGGGCGTCGTCCCGACCCAATTCCATCGTCATCCGGACACCATATTGCAAACTAGGATCTTTTGAAAAATTATAACCAAGGCCAGAAATTGCGCTGACAAATACACCGTTTTTCCATTGAGCATCGAACGCAGGGTAGGCAGCAGCGCGGCGCTCGTCAGAACCGATATATTTAGGTACCGACATTGTCACCGCGCCGAGCGAAAAATTGACGCCATTCTGAAGATATGGAGTAGGTGTGAGCTGAGCAAAATCAAGCGACTGAGCTTGTGCAGGGCAGACTGCAATGAGAAGAGTTAAATATAGGATACTTAGGACGTTTTTCATTATTCTTATCCTTTATATGTGCAACCATGCCAAGGCGGCTAGGCCAGTACCTGCTACCGCAACTCCATACGAAGTATATTGTAACCACTTTTTCTTGGTCAGGAGTGTAATTGCGGCTAAAGAAATGGCTATTTGTAATGCAGTCATTGCTTGCGCCCATCGATGATGCTGATGCAACGCCTCCTCTGATTTATGATCCCATTCTGTTGATTCGGCTTCAAATTTTTCTGCTACAAGCTTGATAGCTTCTTTTTCACTTTCATAGCGAGCCACTTTGGCTTTGTATTTTTCTACATCAACACCAGGTAATACTGCTGCTAATTCAGCTAAATTTTGTTTGCTGGATTTTGATTGGTAAAAATTCCATTGATTGGCGGCTTCGGTTTTTTTGATGGCCGCTTCGTTCTTGAACATAGCAGCATCATTTTGCGTAGCTCCACCTTGAAATCCAAACAAGGCACCAACGGTTGCCATAATGGCGGTCATCACCGCAATTTTGCTGGCAAACTGGTCGTTGCCATGTGCTGCGTGTTCTAGTTCATGGTCATGTGGACCGTGTGCGTGAAAACCTTCTGAAGACATCTTATTTCCTATTTTTTCTTGTATGTGACAAATGCGTAATTGAGTCGGTTCTTTTCTGAGCAATGACTTTCTCGGTTGGTTTCTTCCCATTTTTCTGGGTCGATTTTAGGAAAAAATGCATCGCAAGTAAAATCTTCTTGTATCTCTGTGATAATGAGTTGATCTGCTAATGATAGTGCTTGCTGATAAATTTGCGCGCCACCAATGATAAATGCACGATCTTCAGTTAATAATTCTTGTGCTGCTTGTAGTGATGTTACAGCTTCAACTCCATCATGCGCCCAATCTGAATTGCGGGTAACCACGATATTGCGTCTATTCGGTAAAGCTCTACCAATAGAATCAAAGGTTTTTCGCCCCATGATAATCGCGTGACCGCTAGTCGACCGTTTGAAGTGCGCCAGATCTTCTGGCAAATGCCATGGCAAGCTGTTGTTGATTCCTATGCCACCTTGCTTATCGGTGGCAACTATAATGGTTAAAAATGACATGATGATGAAATGAGCCGTTAGACCGCAACGACTGCTTTGATGTGCGGGTGGAATTGATAATTTTCAAATTCAAAATCATCAAATTTGTAATCGAAAATTGAATCTGGTTTACGTTTAATAATTAATTTAGGTAAGGCAAAAGTTTCGCGGGAGAGTTGCTCTTTGACTTGATCAAGATGATTTGAGTACAGGTGACAATCACCACCAGTCCAGATAAATTCACCGACTTCAAGTCCAGTTTGTTGCGCCACCATGTGCGTTAATAATGCATACGAGGCGATATTGAAAGGTACGCCCAAAAAGATATCTGCACTGCGCTGGTACAGTTGGCACGAGAGTTTTCCATCCGCAACGTAGAACTGAAATAAAGCGTGGCAAGGAGGTAATTTCATATTTGGAATGTCCGCAACATTCCACGCAGATACAATCAGACGTCTAGAGTCTGGATTAACTTTGATCTGCTCGACGACTTGTGCGATCTGGTCAACATGTTGGCCATTTGGCAGAGGCCAGTTGCGCCATTGTGAGCCATAGACTGGTCCAAGATCACCATTTTCATCTGCCCAATCATCCCAAATTGAGACGCCATTATCTTTCAGGTATTTGATATTGGTGGAGCCTGCCAGGAACCAAATGAGCTCATGGATAATGGATTTGAGATGGAGTTTTTTTGTTGTAAGTAGGGGGAAACCCTGACTGAGATCAAATCTCATCTGATGGGCGAACACTGAGATTGTGCCAGTGCCGGTGCGGTCAGTTTTGCTTGTGCCATGTTGTTGAACATGACGCATGAAGTCTAGGTATTGTTGCATAGTGTAAAAGGTAATTTTTGAGGCATTGTAACGGTTTACGCGTCACAGGGTTTGGTTTTAGCTAGGCAAAAATATACTCCCATGAAAATCTTTCAAAATTCATGGATTGATTACGTTGCAATTACTTTTTTTAAAAATACTGGCGGGGGTATAACTAATTGTTGAGCAAGGGATTATCTAAATTTGGGTCGCCCGGCGCGACTAGAGGAATGTTGATCTCAAACCGCGAGCCGTTTCCATGTGTGCTAATGGCACGAATTTCTCCTCCGAGCACATTAGTGACAATATTGAATGTAATGCTGAGGCCTAATCCGCTCCCACCCTGACCAAACTTGGTAGTGAAGAATGGTTCAAAAATACGTTTGATGATTTCAGGCGAAATACCTTTGCCATTGTCCTCAAAAACAATTAATACATTGTTGCTCTGCTTTTGTGCAAAGCAGCGCATATGACCATCGCTTAAGCCATCTAGCCCATGCGCGACTGAATTATTAACGAGATTGGTAAATACTTGCCCGAGTGGGCCAGGGTAACTATTCAGTTTGATGTCGGCCGGAATGTCAAGTTCAAGCGTGAATGGAGTTTTACGCAAACTTGAATGCAGTAATGCCGCCAACTCCTGAAGCATCGTGAGTAAGCTAAATTCCCTACGCTGTGCACTTGATTGATCAACTGCAACTTGTTTGAAGTCGCCGACCAAGCGCGCGGATTGTTGTAAGCCCCGTAGCAATAGCTTGGTTGAACCAGTTGCCGTCTCTGCGTAGCGGGCAAGGTCGGAGCGACGCATGGTCCCTTCTGTCAACATGCGAGTCAAATGACGGGTTTCATCTTCCAAGGTGCTCGCGACCAACAAGCAATTGCCTAAAGGCGTATTTAATTCATGGGCGACACCAGCCACCATAGATCCAAGTGCTGCCATACGCTCAACTCGGGCGAGTTCATTTTGTACGCTATTGACATTGGTGAGTGCGGTTTCTAAATTGGCGTTAACGTCCTCAAGTTCTTGTGTTCGCTGTTTTACTTTCGATTCCAGTGTTCCTGAATAATCTTGTAATTGCTGATTTTTGACTTCCAGCTCTTTAAATGAGTGCTGTAGAGCTTGACGCGTTGCTTCCAGGCTGATCGCAAGATGTCCTAGCTCATCTTCGCGGTTAAGTGCAATTGGCTCGCTAAGTTGGCCGTTCGCCAGGCGATCCGATTCGCTCATGAGCAATTTGATCGGCTGAACCAGACGCCATTGCAAAACCATCAGGATAAATGCAATCGCCAGTATTAACGACAGTACTGCCGTGCTGACATAGCGCTGTGCATCCGCCTTGAGATCTGCAATTAACAGATCTTCCGCCAAAGTGAGGCGAACTTCACCGATGGTTTGCTCACCGTGTTTAATTTCTTTAGACAGGCTGTTAAATGGGCCTTTTTGCGACTCCATTCTCTTGTCATTAACAATAAATGGTTTTCGGTCGGGCAAGGTAACAACTTCAATTTTGGCAACGCGAGGGTCTGAATACACGACCTCACTTGATATGTTGGCGATTTCTGGGGTGATTTGCCACAGAGGTTCGCTCAAAATAACCGACAGGATTTCAGTTAAGCGCTTGTGATCCGCCTCAACCTTGATTCGAGCCGCTTTGTCGATAGTCCGTAAATGGAAAGGGATAAGAAGTGCTGCGGGAACAAGTAAACCAAAAGCGACAGCAAGAATGATAGCTAATCGTAAAGTAATTCTGCGACGGATTGCTGAAATGAGATGTCGAAACTGCATTGCGATATCCTTGTCCTTCACTTCTTGGTAGAAAAACCTCAAAAATCAAGACTGAACTTTAACACTATTAAATTGCATGAATGGTAAAAGGTTTCTTCATTTTCAGCAAGATTAGTGTTGCATCACACTTCGTCTATCCAGGCCATTTGAATTGCCTCAAGAATTTTTTCGCCGCCCCGCGTATGGTCGTCATCAAATCCATCAAGATCAACAACCCAATTGTGCAAGTCAGTAAATCGTATAGTTAAGGGATCAATATCAGGAAATTTATCGCAAAGTGCTTCGGCAATGCGAGTAGTGTCAGTCCATTTCATGCTATCGCTCCTTAATAAAGTTCAAAATTATTCAATTCCAATCAATACCAACTAATGATTTTCACGTGCGTGATTGATCGTGTATTTAGGGATTTCTATGGTGATGTCTTCTTTACCCAATCGCACCTGGCAGGATAGGCGCGAAGTTGCTTCCAGAC
>JANYFV010000130.1 GCA_025359635.1 Undibacterium sp.
TGGCGCGTGCGGTACGTACATAATCTTCACGTAACACTTCTAGCATCGAGGATCGGGTCATGCGCGCAATGACAGCCATCGGTATGGTAGCGAGCACCAGCGTCGGTAACAAAAGATGACGCACCGCCGAACGGAATGCCCCGACTTCCTCAGATAATAAGGTGTCGATCAGCATCAGGCCGGTACGCGGGAAAATGTCATATTCAATCGCAATGCGTCCTGATACTGGGGTCCAACCCAGCTGCACTGAAAAAAACATAATTAGGATCAAGCCCCACCAAAATACCGGCATTGAATAACCCACGGTCGCGAGACCCATGACACCCTGATCAAGCCAGGAGCCACGTTTAAGGGCGGCGATCATACCTAGCAATAAACCGACTATGCTTGCCAAAAGTAGTGCCGCAAACGCGAGCTCCATAGTGGCCGGAAACAACGCCGCAAATTCTTTGGCAACCGGTTCCCGCGAGACCAGCGACAGACCGAAATCGCCATGGCAAAGTTTGTTCAGGTAAACGCCATACTGTTCATAGAGCGGTAAATCGAGCCCCATGCGCTTGACCATTTGCGCATGCACTATCGGATCAAGCCGACGTTCACCCACCATGACCTCGATTGGGTCACCCGGAACTAAGCGAATGAGAAAAAAAGCAACAAATGTAATACCGATAAAGGTCGGGATTACATTGATGAGTTTTTTAAAGAGAAATACCAGCACAAATAGTTACCTTAGGGTTGTCTAGGCGTTGATGTGGTGAGCATAGCATTTGTTGCCGCTGAGCGATAAATCACTTTTGCGTCACTACACATAACAAATGAGCATACGGCGTGATCATCTGCGGGAAAAAAACGGGCGATGAACAAAAGCTATTCGCGCACAGTCACATTTTCAAACGAAACACTACCATTTGGCGCCATGATGAATCCTTCAATCTCGCGTGCCATTGGTATATAGATAGTCGAATGGGCAATCGTTATCCATGGTCGTTCGCGTTTAAAAATTTCTTGTGCCTTTTCATAGCTAAGGGCGCGCTTTTTTGGATCAATTGAGGCGCGACCAGATTCGACCAAGGCATCAAATTCTTTATTGCAAAACTTAACACCGCTCGTGTTGATCGCGCAGGTCAGATTAGTTGCCAGAAAATCGTCTGCATCACCGCTATCGCCCGACCAGCCGCTCATGTAAATATTGTGCTCACCCTTGCTGGCACGTTTGAGATATTCGCCCCATTCGTAAGTCTTAATATTGGTTTTGACACCGATTTTGGCCCAATCTTGTTGAATCATTTGCGCCATCAGTTGGCCGTTCGGGTTGGTCGGACGTATGACCGGCAATGCCCAAAGATCGATCTCCATGCCGTTTTTATATCCGGCGCTGGCAAGTAATTCACGCGCCCGCGTCGGGTTAAATTCGTTCTTCAGATTTTTGTTGTAACCCGGAATCGAAGGTGGAAAGGCACTGACCGCCTGCATCGCATCACCACGTGGGAATAGCACACGAAATAATGCATCGCGGTCGATCGCAATGTCGAGCGCCTCACGTACCAGACGGTTATCGGTCGGCGCTTTCTTCATATTGAACGACAGATAAGAAATGTTTAACGCCTGAATTTTTTGCACAACAATTTTTTTGTTGCCATCTAAAACCGAGATATCCACATCACGAATGGGCGCGGCAATATTGCACTCACCAAGGCGCAGTTTTTGCACCCGCACGTTCGGCTCGCGGCTAATGGAATAGATTAGTTTTTGCGTGCGCTGTGGTGCTCTCCAATAATCAGGGTTAGCTTCCATGCGTACCACATCGTCCTTTTTATAGCTGCGGAAGCGATAGGGGCCGGTACCGACAGGATAATTATTGATGTCGGCGGCGTGGCCGTTACGCAATAAAGTCTGCGCATATTCAGCGCTGTGGATGACCGAAAACGCCATCGCAAAATACGACAGGAAGGCCGCGTTTGGTAGTTTCAATTGAAATCGAACAGTGCGCTCGTCGAGTTTTTCGATTGAGCTAATTTGTGTTGCGAGCCCGAGACTCTGCGGGTAAATAAAGGTAGCAGGATAGGCGAGATTGTACGGGTGTGTAGGATTGGTCATCCGCTCAAATGTAAACATCACATCGTCTGCATTGAGCGTACGTGTCGGTGTGAAATACGCGGTGTGATGAAACCGTACGCCATCACGCAACGTGAACGTAATGCTCTTTGCATCGCTGGAAAAAATCCATGACTGGGCTAGTTGCGGCACGATCTCAGTTGTGCCGCGTTTAAACATGACCAGTCCCTGAAACATTTGATTGGTTACATTGCTGGTGCTGGCGCTGTCCCATAAACCAGGATCGAAGCCTTCCGGTGAGGCTTCGGTGCAGTAGACGATGGGCTTCGCGGAAGCAGTTGTGGCGGTAGCAATAGCAGGCGTAATAAGTCCCAGAAAAATGAAACTGGTCAAGTATTTTTTGGTTCGTGTCATGTGCTTCCTAAAAGGGATTTTTTCTGTGAGTCGCATTGCTATTACGGTGGTGTGGCTAAGGTTTTTTCAGCGTCCAGAACCGTCTGCCGAACTTCATCAAGCGTAATCTGACCCACGCCAGTGTCAATCTCCGCGACTACCAGATAGCCATGATCCATGCCGCTGGCCGAGAATGCCTTGACGAGATTGAGCTGATCACTCTTGGTCAAACGTCCTTCTTCCTCCGACCAGAATTCACTAGTGGCCAGACAGCCTGCGGTCGGCGTACCAGGATAAAAACTGGCACCGCGATAATTCTCTGGGTTGACAGTGGTGCCGTGGATTAAGATGTCATTTCTTCCGGCCAGACCCGCTAACCATGCCTCTCTCATTGCAGGCTGCCAACTCGTTGGCAGCAAGGATTGGTAAACTGCTTCACTCCAATTTTGCCCTAGTTCTTCCTGATGCAAAAATTCTGCCACGCTCGCCTCCATCGGCAGTTTGGAATGGAGGTAAGGGGTCGGCCCTATCCATGGATTTGTCGCGGTACCAGCACCACGGATCGTGAACACTCCTTGTGGTGTGTTGCCGTTGGTGATCGTGCCGGGCAAACCATTGAGTGCCAGTGCTAATTGTGGAATCGCTAAAATTTGTCCTTGTTCATTACGTACAAAGCGGCCATCGGCGGCGCGTACTAAGGCCAGACCTATGTTTCTGCGGCCTAGGCGTTGCAAACTAAAAATGACCGGAAGGCCAGGTTTAAATGGGGCAGCCAGCAGATCTTTGAGTGGCGGCGAGGCATCTCGTGAAGGTATTAAGTGCCGATCTAATGTTTGCTTGAGAGCGACTAGTCTTGGCTCGTTTGAATCGTTTGGAAAACGGGCCGTTAAGATTTTTTGCAGTGTTGCTGCTGAATTATCCTGAGCTTTTAAAACAAGATATGCCGCGATAGCAAACTCGCGCGGCGTGCTCAGATGCGGCAGTATATTTAATACCAATGGTGCAGACTCCATTGGATAGAGCGCAAAAGCAGCAGTCAATATCTGGCGTTGATAATCGCTAGATTTATTCGCTAAATCCGGTATCGCAGCGAGCAAAGGCGCACGTGCAGATTCCACTTCGATATTGAATAACATGACCGCATTCAATGCAGCGGGTAGAGCATCGTCGAGTTTGTTCGCTGATGCGGGAGAAAATATCTCTCGAAGTTGTTGTCGCTCAAGATCAAGTCGTGCTTGTGCACCGGCAAGGCTCGCGGCTGGCCAAGAAAAATCTTGTGCTTGGTATGCTTGTAATTCGGTGGCGCTATGGCGTTTTTCTGGTGCCTGATCCGTACTCTGTTCAACGGATTTTTTTTGGAGTATTGAGCATGCGAATAGCTGCGTTGCAGCCACGATCACTATGCATATTCCTAGATTATTCGATTTATATTTAAGCATGCCAAGTGAGTTTTTGTTTGACATCGTCGAGTCCAGTTAACGACAAAATTCCATATCGGTGTTTGCATTTTTCATGTTCAGGTACCGTGGGCGACTACTTAACTTAACTCAAGACTAGAAGAATAAAAATCCTCCGATATTTTCATCAGAGGATTTTTCTATCACTATACGTCAAGTTGATCGACGGTAAAGCGCTCGTCAGTATTAGTAGAACTTATAGTTAGCGCGCAAAGTAAACGCACGCAAACGTGGATCGCCAACTCGTGCATCCCAGCCAGCACCCGCTACATTGTCCACATTGTGCGACGAGTATGGTGGTTTAGTATCGAACAGATTTTTAATGCCTGCGCTCAAGCTCAGGTTTTTAAAACCGGTATAGCTTGCCGAGAGGTTATAGAGTGCATAAGCCTTGACCGTGCTTGGTGCTAGAGATGAAGTAAAGCCGGCGCCATATCCATCAGTTTCTGCACGATACCCGCCAGAGTAATTTTGTGTCGCCGTCACGCTCCATGGGCCTTGTGACCAGTTCAGATTAGCCGAGTGTTTCCAACGCAATTTTAAATCCCAACCAAATGAGGCATCGCCAAAATTGTTGACTCTTTCGGTCCATGGATCATTGTCGCTATAACGACTCTTATAGCTGTCAAGGTATGAACCGTCGATCGATGCGGTCCATCGACCCATGTCAGTTTTGAAATTTGCTGTCACGTTTAAGTCGACCCCTTGTGCCTGATCTCCTGCCAGGTTCAAAAATGGCGCTTCCACAGAAGAAATTTCACCGCCACTATCGCGAATAACATATTGCTGATATTTCGCGTAGTTATTGATGAGGGCTAAACCAGATAAAGCCGAAATGCGGTCAGTGAGATTAATGCGCCAGAAATCAAGACTGCTTGTGAGCCATGGCAATGGTGAAACGACGACACCAAACGACCACTGCTTGGATTTTTCTGGTTTCAGGTTAGGATTGCTGCTGGTAATAATATCAGGGCGAATACCGCAACCAGTGGCTTCCTTGCCAGTGGGACACAACACTGGATCGTTGATGTCACTGTTGAACTGACCAGTAATTGCACCACCAAAAAGTGGATCAAAATCTGGCGCGTGGAAGCCCGTGCTGTAGGAACTGCGGAACATCAGTTGCGGTAACGGCTGCCAACGTACGCCAGCCTTTGGGTTGACCGTAGCACCAAAATCGTTGTATTGATCACGGCGCACGGCTAACTGCACTTCCAGATCTTTTACAATCGGAATTTGCAGTTCAGCGAATAAAGCTTTTATATCCCGACTTACTTTGTCAAGTGATGCCGGTGCAGCGACGCCGTTGATGGGGGAGTAGTTACTTTCTGTTTCATTAAAACGATAATTTTCTTTCCTTAGATCAAAACCTACCGCGACACCAAGTGCACCGGCTGGCAGGTTCATTAGTTCACGTGAGAAAGTACCATCTAGTTGCGTTACGCCCGCTTCACCACCATACAAGGCTGAACCTTTGGCTTTCGCTCCATTGATTAATGCTATAGCTTGCTCTGTCTGGGTTTGTCCAGGTAGCAAGAACGGGTTGATCAAGCCTGTTGCTACAGCTGCGGTTAACTTGTCTTGAAACATATAGCCTTCACCTAATATCGTGCTTGCTTTGCTTCGCGATGTCGATACGCCAAGTTTGTAGTCCCAGCCAGAAATTTCGCCTTCCATGCCAATTAAGGCACGGAATGCATCTGCCGTAGTATCTTGTTGACGCGGGCCACAGGCCAGACAGCGCCAACGTATGCGCTCAGATTTGGTATTGTCAAAACCGGGTACCAGACCGGTTAAATCTTGATAATACGGTGCACGGATTGTGGCACCGCTGGCGTCCTTGATGAAGGCAGGATAATTTGCGCCACCACCGTTGGTGGTGATCTGAATCGGCGTATATTCGACTGAAGATTTCGTTTGAGAGGCGATGACTTCCGCAAACACAGTGTGTTTGTCAGACAGTGCAAAAGTACCGCGTGACACCAGGTTAATACGATCAACCGGTTGCATCAGACTCCATTGTTTGCCGTAGTCATACGCGCAGGCTTTGTTATTGGCGTTGAATCCTGTGATGTCGCCACGGTAAGCATACATATCCGGTACGCTATTGCATTTACCTTGCAAGCCAAGTAAGTTGGCTTTGCTATACGATTGGTCGTCGCCAGGGAGCTTGTAGCTTTTTGGTAGTGCGGTGCCGCTGGCCGAACCGATAGTCGCGAAGGGCGTGCCAGTTGTGTCAATCGCCAAGCCACGATCTGGTTGAAAGCCATTGTGGAAATCGCGTTGACTACCGCGCAGGCGATCATTGGTATCATAGGTAAGACTGGCCATGACGTTGAAACGATCATTATTCAAATCACCTAAACCAAATAGTATTGAACCGCGATAAATATTGCCGCCACCATGTTGCGTCGTGTCTGAAAATAAAGTCGCTTCAAGGCCTTGATAGTCTTTGCGTAAAATGAAATTGATGACACCACCAATTGCATCGGTGCCATAAATCGCTGAAGCGCCATCTTTGAGAATTTCGACGCGATCAACCGCTGCCATCGGAACCGAATTCAAATCCACAGATTTGCCATTTAATCCGTGCGTAGAAATGCGCCTGCCATTGAGTAACACCAATGTGTATTGCGCACCAAGTCCGCGAAGCGATGCGCCAGACGCACCATTGTTATGCGCGCGGTCGGCGGTGCTGTTGAGAAAGTCACCGCCTTGGTTGGTCGTCATGTTGTCAATACCATTGCCATTGCCGCTTAAGCTCGCGATGAGTTGTTCGGCACTAATGATGCCAGCGCGCAAAATGTCTTCTCGCGAAATAAGTTGGATTGGTAGGGCACCTTCTTTTTGAATGCGTTTGATACTACTACCGGTAATTTCGACTTTTTGTACATTGTCAACTGGCTTGTCCTGAGCAAATACGACGCCGGTAGCAATGCTGGACACGCCGATTAAAGCTATGCACTTGGCTATGGTTGTTAATTTCACTATGCTTCTCCTAAATGATTCGATAAATGAAAATTATTCTTCCGTGTTTCTGATGATTTGCTTTTGATTTCTTCCTGGAGCACCGATTTGATGACGCCATATTGATCAAAATAGTTATAACAAATTGCAGCTTCGCACTTAGGTTAGAGTTTTACTTTGTGGCGTGACAAATGAAAAAACTCACTCGGGCGATAACTAAAAGATATGGGTTGGTTGCAAGCTATTCGTTTTCCCGTGATGACTCGTCACGGAACCGTGTTAATTCTATATAAAGCACTAATTCACACTATTTTTTTCAGGTGAATTTGTTGCGCCTTCGGTTGTCAAAAAGCGACACTTCACTTGCTTATACAAGAAAGTGTTATCTAGTCGGGGAATAGCGCCAATACTTTTCAGATGATCGTTCCGAGTACTTTTTACCATGCCGTTGCATCCGAGCGGTGCAATGATCGAAGCGATACTTTGTTCGTTTTCAGGATGTTACGACCTATTATCAAGGAGGTCGCAAAAATGCAATAGCATGTACAATTTGATGAACCGCTCTAGCGGCAATTGACTGGAACATCAGCATCCAAGTATGCATCCCAATAAAAAGCCGTTACTTTAAAAACTATAAATGAAAATTCGATTGAAATGGCTATTCGACAGAGTTAAAACTCCGGCTGTGTTAGCCAGTTTCGGACTACTGCTCGCGGCAATCTCGTCACTGTCGTGCGCTGCCACATGCGAAAAAACCGTGCGTTGGAACAATGACCCACCCTATTCCTCACGAAATGCACAAGGCGTCGTTACTGGTTTTTACGTCGAGTTGATTCAAAACATATTACAAAAAATGGGATGTTCTATGAAACTAGTTGAAATGCCGTGGGCGCGTGCACTAGTCGAACTTGAAGCCGGGAGACTTGATATTTTGCCAGGTGCTCTCAAGACAGAAGAGCGCGATCGTTTCGTTTTGTTTTCTCGTCCGATCAATAGTTCCCCCAATATCCTATTTATGAAAAAGTCCGCGATTGAAAAATTTCAGCTAGAAAAACTTGATGACATTCTCAAGACAAATTTCAGGCTTGGTGCACAAATCAATGTTTCATATGGTTCTGGTTTCGATAAGTTATCAAACAATCCGATGTTTGTGAAACATCTGTCACAAATTCCAAATCGAGTAAATGGCTGGAAAATGATAGAAATCGATCACATTGATGGGCTGATAGCCGATGAGGCAACTGGCCTGATTGAACTTCAAGAGTTAAAACTCGATTCACTCATTGCCAAGAGTAAGGTCATTACTTCAACTGACTCCGGTAGAGTTGCATTTAGTCAGAAGACAAATGATATCTCCTTTGTACTCAATTTCAACGCAGTATTAAAAGAGATGATTGCTAACGGAGAGTACGTCCGGATCTGGCAGAAACATATTCCTTGTAAGGCATCACTTCTTACCTTGGCCTGTAAGTAAAAGTGTGATCATTCCGTCCTCACCTTGATAGGGAAATGCATTTATATTCGCCATGCATAACGCAAGCTCATGAGGTGAACTTGGTCATTCTGATGCTGCCGCTGATGGGTGAAAAATTCCCGTTGTGCGGTGCAAACAACAGCACTCAAAAGCTACAATAAGTAGAAATTCCAGGGAGATCACTTGCCAAGCTAAGGGAGTTTACATCAAGGTGTAAAGCTGGTGCGGTCACTTTCTTGGCCGGTGCGATCAATGATGGAAATGACGACTTGCTTTAAGTGTCCAAGCTGCGGGTCGTCACTCAATTTGATGCTTAACTGAGCGACTGTTTGTACTGCAAAAACCCATTGTTGATCATAGCGTTTCCATATCGCCAGTAAACGGCAACGCTCGATGTCGGGGAGTATGATGTTGGCAAAGCGATGGTCGGTAGAAATATCAATCTTTGGCGTGACGGGTTTCATTCTCTCTAGCCACGGACTACCGGGAACCAATGCCGCAGTCTTATACATTTCTGCGCTGAGCCGTTGCTGTAGCTCTTGGCGATTTTGCATCAAGGCGACCATGCTAAAGTGAATGTGGCCACTGTTTGGTTTTTCTCGCGTAGCGCTTATCTGATTGAGAATTTCATCCACCGGCCAGGATTTTTCAGTGCGATCAACCCGGCTCGTGTAAAGGCCAGGCCAAATATGGCGGCTGTGTTGATTTTGATTATGCCAATATTGATTCAGTACTTTAAACGCTTGAGCCGATTGATCGATTGGCCAATACAATTGCGGTGCCAAATAATCTAGCCAACCATTTTCCAGCCAAAGCTCGACGTCGGCATACAATTTGTCATATTGACTAAATCCGCTAATGCCCGCGGGTAGGCGATCTGATCGTCCGATACCGAATGGACTAATGCCGAATTTTACCCATGCTTTCTCTTGATGCACTTGTCGGTAAATGGTATCGACTAAGTGATTGATGTTTTGCCGACGCCAATCAGGGCGTGATAGTGCGCCCCCTTTTTTTTGATATCGCATCCAGTTGGCGTCGTCTGGAAATTCCTGTTCACATCCATTGTCCAACTTAATCGGATAAGGGTAAAAATAGTCATCGATATGGACGCCATCGACATCGTAGCGACGTACCACATCTGAGATGACATCAAGCGTCTGTTTT
>JANYFV010000143.1 GCA_025359635.1 Undibacterium sp.
AAATTGCTGCAAGCATTACAGATATCGGTGCGTTAACAACAAGTGATTATCGTGTGCAGTTTGTTGGGGGCGTAACTCCATACAAGATTACAAGGGTATCTGATGGTGTAAGTCAAACTTCGGCAACATTACCATTGGTTATAGACGGAGTTACCTTCAATTTGGCACCACCTCCGGCAGCAGCATCTCCGGCTGTTGGTGACGAGTACTTGGTGCATCCAACTGCTAATGGTGCGAGTCAATTTGGTGTGGCTATCGTAGATACTTCCAAAATTGCAGCAGGATCGCCACTGTCAACTTCTGTCCCAAGCACGAATACTGGTACAGGGAAAATTACGCCGGGTGTCGTTAATTCCTTGGTAGCGACAAAAAGCACTTCCGCAACATCAACGATTGGTGCTGCAGTTACTGATGACTCTTATTTAGGTACTACTTTGGCAGCACCAGTAACGTTGACTTTTGCAGCGCCTGCAAACACGATATCTGGATTCCCTGCGGGAGCAACGGTGTCTGTGAAAGTTGGTGCAGTAACGACTAATTATGCCGCACCTGTTGCGTCTATACCTTACACCAGTGGAGCTATCATTAGTTTTAGCGGGATAAGTTTTGCGATAAACGACAAAACTGCCGCACCAGCAAACGGGGATACATTTACTTTGGCGGCTTCATTGCCGGTGACACCCTCGACTATCACTTATAACTCGGGTACCAATACTTTGAGTGGTTTTCCACCAAATGCTAATGTGACAGTGAAAAATGGGAATATATCGACAACCTATATTGCTGGTGCTGCTATTCCTTATGCAGAAGGCGCAACAATCAGTTATCAAGGAACGAGTTTCGTAATCTCTGGTGCCTTGCAAAATGCTGACGTATTTAACGTTAAACTAAATCCTACTGGCGTTGGAGATAACCGTAATGCCATACTTTTATCTGGGCTGCAGACGCAAAATTTGTTAGTCGGTAATTCCACAAGTTTTCAAGGTGCTTATGGGCAATTTGTCAGTTTGGTAGGAAATAAAGCGCACGAATTAGAAATAACGAATATCGCCGAGACAAAATTACTGTCCCTCTCGGTGGATACTCAGCAATCAATTTCAGGTGTGAATTTAGATGAAGAAGCGGCTAATTTGCTTCGCTATCAAGAAGCTTATCAGGCTGCAGGCAAGTTAATGCAGATAGCAAGTAAGTTATTTGACGCTTTATTGCAATTGTGATTTAGAGGCTTAATTATGCGTATCAGTACTAATACAATCTTTGAATCTGGTGGAGCAAGAATTAGTGATCTTCAGGTCGGGATTAATCGAACCATGCAACAGATTTCGTCTAATCGTAAAATTTTAACCCCTTCAGATGACCCGGTTGGTTCAGCTCGTGCTCTTGTTATTACCCAATCGGATGCTGTCAATGATCAGTTCGCCGTTAATCGTAAAAGTGTAACGAATAGCCTTAGCATTGCTGAAAGTGTTCTCGGAGGAGTGACGAATGCATTGCAAAACATCAAAACAAGCATTGTTAGTGCAGGAAACGGCGTGCTTACAGATGTCGAACGTGGCTTTATTGCAAATGAATTGCAAGGACATTTAGACGAACTTTTATCATTTGCAAATTCTTCAGATGGCTCTGAAGGCTACCTCTTCTCTGGCTTTTCAGCATCAGTTCCGTATTCGAAGATTCAGGGTGGAGCTCAATATAATGGTGATCAAGGGCAAAAATCTTTGCAAGTCGATACATCGCGACAAATTCCTTTTGCCGAAGTTGGTTCAGCTATTTTTGGAAATATCAGGACGTCCTTGACACAATTTAATACTGTTTCGAATCCATCTAATACAGGGCAAACTGTCGCAACTTCTTCAATCAATGTGCCAACTTCAGGAAACCTCACGGGGAATAATTATGAAGTTAGCTTTGATAACACAGCTGCAAATTTCTCAGTGGTTAACAAAACAACTGGCGCGATTGTTGTTCCTAGTACACCATATGTAAGTCCCCAAACTGTAACGTTTGACGGCATTGATTTGACTTTGACAAATTCTCCAGGCGCACCAGCACCTGGAGATCATTTTTCTATTCAACCTGGAAACCAAAACATTTTTGAAACGCTTACAGACATAATTAATATTCTGAAAACACCTGCTAATACTGCTGCATCAAAATTAGATCTGACAGCTGGGTTAACCCAGGCAAACAATAATGTTGATAAATCGTTGAATAATGTGTTAACGACGCGCGCAAAATTTGGTATTAGTCTCCAGGAAATTGATCAGTTAGATTCAGTGGGACAAAACACCGGTTTGACCTTTAAGCAGCAGTTGTCTGATATTCAAGATCTGGATTATGCCAAAGCACTCACAGATTTAAATCAGCAGCAAGTTACGTTGCAAGCCGCTCAACAATCATTCGTTAAAACATCTTCACTCTCGCTATTTAATTATATAACTTAATAAATAAGAAATTTATTTATCCCTACGGTCGATTGAAAGACAACTTAAATTCATATGTTGTTTTGAGGTTCTTTAATTTTATTAAAAAAGTAGGGTTTGTCTTTTCAAAACCTTAAAACTGCGTTTGACCAATGGGTCGCTCTTAAAATTGCCACCTAAATTTTTTAATACATTTGTATTTATTTTTGTCTGTTCCAGAATGATTGCCAATCAAGCTGCAGCACACGCGGTCATCAAGGTATAATTCGACCTTTCTGATTCACCCCGCGATGTGGCACTTATCCTTGCTGAGAAGCTGCCAAAACATTGCCTCAACTCTATTCTCGCCATGTTGATATTGTCTGGCTCTAATGCCTTGTCTGCTTTTCGTACCCTCGGTTTACTCTCTCACCTACAAATAATTGATGCCGGTATAGTCGGTGTCACAGCGCGTTACGTACATTTTGTTGATGCAGGGACGCCTTTGGCTGGTGACGATATTACGCGGCTAAATGCCTTGCTGACTTATGGCGAAGAATTTGTCGGTAGCGAAGACGGAGATGGATTTGTTGTCATTCCACGCTTTGGTACGATTTCACCTTGGGCGAGTAAGGCAACCGATATCGCTCACAATTGCGGCATGTCTCATGTCAAACGTATTGAGCGTGGTGTGCAGTATTTTGTCCAAGTGAAATCAGGCTTGCTTGGCGGCGCGAAGAGCCTCTCCGCAGCATCAAAAGAAGGCGTTATCGCTGTTTTGCATGATCGCATGACGGAAATGGTTCTGCAGGATGTAAGTGCAGCCAAAGGGCTGTTTGCTGAGCTTGATGCACAACCTTTAGAGTATGTGGATGTATTGGAAGGTGGCAAAGATGCCTTGTTGAACGCGAACACTAGCTTAGGTCTGGCTTTGTCCGATGACGAAATTGACTATTTGGTGAACGCCTTTGTCAGTGCCAAGCGCAATCCGACAGATGTTGAGTTGATGATGTTCGCGCAAGCAAACAGCGAACATTGCCGTCACAAGATCTTTAATGCCGATTGGACTATTGATGGAGTTGACCAGGATATTTCCTTGTTTGGCATGATCAAAAATACCCATTTGCTTCAGCCTAAAGGCACCATCGTTGCCTATAGTGATAATTCTTCCATTATGGAAGGCGCGGTAGTGAGCCGCTTCTATCCGAATGGCGCAGCGAATGGTAACGAATACCAAAGCACAGTTGAATTAACCCACACCTTAATGAAGGTGGAGACACATAATCATCCGACGGCAATTTCGCCGTTTCCAGGCGCTTCCACGGGGGCTGGCGGCGAGATTCGTGATGAAGGTGCCACAGGTCGTGGCGCCAGACCAAAAGCGGGTTTGACGGGTTTTACCGTTTCGAATCTGATGTTGCCAGATGCTCCGCAGCCTTGGGAAAATACCCGGGATGTCATCGCGAAGGCAGATAGTGCCAATGCCATATATGGCAAACCAGACCGTATCGCATCACCGTTGCAAATCATGATCGATGGCCCGTTAGGTGGCGCTGCATTCAATAATGAATTTGGCCGCCCAGTGTTAGGCGGTTACTTCCGCACCTACGAGCAAAATGTCGGTGGAATCGTTCACGGTTACCACAAACCTATCATGATTGCCGGTGGTATCGGCAATATATCTGATAAGCATACGCACAAAAACGACCTGCCAGTTGGTAGTTTATTGATACAGCTAGGTGGACCTGGTATGCGTATTGGCATGGGTGGTAGCGCCGCGTCATCGATGGCGACGGGTGCCAATACCGCTGATTTGGATTTTGATTCTGTGCAGCGCGGAAATCCAGAAATGGAAAGACGTGCGCAAGAAGTGATCAATGCGTGCTGGCAAATGGGTGATAAGAATCCAATTTTGTCGATTCACGATGTAGGCGCCGGTGGATTATCAAACGCATTCCCGGAAATCACGAATGATGCCAAACGCGGCGCAATTTTTGATTTGCGTAAAGTGCCTTTGGAAGAAAGCGGCATGGCACCAAAAGAAATCTGGAGCAATGAGTCGCAAGAGCGTTATGTCTTGGGCATAGCACCAGAAAGCTTGCCCCTGTTTCAATCTATGTGCGAGCGCGAGCGCGCCCTGTTCGCGGTAGTCGGCACTGCAACCGAAGAACGACAACTCAAGGTGATTGATCCTGAACATGGAAATACGCCGGTTGATATGCCG
Organism: Undibacterium sp.; assembly: GCA_025359635.1. Classification (GTDB taxonomy): domain Bacteria; phylum Pseudomonadota; class Gammaproteobacteria; order Burkholderiales; family Burkholderiaceae_D; genus Undibacterium. Next base: position 4,627 of record JANYFV010000143.1, read on the forward strand.
ATGAATGTCTTGCTCGGTAAGCCACCCAAGATGCATCGCACAGTTGAGCACCTTGCTAACCATTTTCCGGCGATAGATTTGACTGGTATGGATTTGCAAGAAGTTGCGCAGCGCGTCCTAAGTCTGCCTACTGTGGGTGATAAATCTTTCTTGATTACGATAGGTGATCGCTCTGTTGGCGCGACTTCCGTACGCGATCAAATGGTCGGCCCTTGGCAAGTGCCTGTGGCTGATTGTGCAGTCACTACCATGAGTCTTGAAGGTTACCTGGGCGAAGCTATGTCGATGGGGGAGCGCACACCCTTGGCGGTGATTAATGCAGCTGCTTCTGGGCGTATGGCAGTTGGTGAAGCTATCACCAATATTGTGGCTGCACCGATCAAAGATATCTCGGATATTAAATTGTCTGCGAATTGGATGGCGGCTTGCGGCCAACCCGGGCAAGATGCTGCGTTGTTTGATACCGTCAAGGCGATCGGCATGGAGCTTTGTCCTGCGCTTGGTATCAGTATCCCAGTCGGTAAAGATTCTTTGTCGATGCGTACCACCTGGAAGGACAATGGCATAGATAAGTCTGTGACTTCACCGATTTCATTGATTATTTCAGCCTTTGCTCCGGTCTACGATGTGCGCAAGTCATTAACCCCGCAAATTAAATTGGATGCTGGCGACACCAGTCTGATCTTGATAGATTTAGGTCGTGGTAAAAATCGCCTTGGCGCCTCCTGCTTTGAGCAGGTAATGCAAAAACTCGGTGATCAGACGCCAGACGTTGATAGTGCAGAAGATCTCAAAGCTTTCTTCACTGCGATTCAGCAATTGAACACCTCCGACAAGTTGTTGGCATATCACGATAGATCTGATGGTGGCCTGTATGCAAACTTGTGTGAAATGGCATTTGCTGGACGTAGCGGACTGGACATCAATCTTGATATCCTGACGATGGAGAGCGAACATGCTGCCGATCAAGGTGATGCTAAAAACTGGGCGGGGCAGGTAGCAGAACGCAGAAATGACCTGACACTTCGCGCCTTATTCAACGAAG
>JANYFV010000145.1 GCA_025359635.1 Undibacterium sp.
GAACACATCGGCTGGCTTGATATCGAAGGTCCATTTCATCGTCAACACCGCCCACAGCAAATAACCGCCGGAAGAATGCTGTACGCCTTTTGGCTTACCGGTAGAGCCGGAAGTGTAAAGAATAAATAGCGGATGCTCGGCGCTCACCCATTCTGGTTCACAGATATCCGATTGCGTTGCAACCAGTTCATGCATCCAAAGATCGCGTCCTGCAGTAAATGCAATATTGCCGCCGGTACGCTGATACACCACGACGTTTCTGATTTTTTCGCAATAGCCCAGTGCAAGTGCTTCATCCACGATAGCTTTCAACGGCAAGTGTTTGCCGCCACGCGCTTGCTCGTCGGCAGTAATAACAGCAACCGCACCTACGTCAACGATACGTTCTTGCAAAGATTTTGCGGAAAATCCGCCAAACACAACTGAATGCGTTGCACCGATGCGTGCGCACGCCTGCATCGCCACCACACCCTCAACTGACATCGGCATATAAATGACAACCCTGTCACCCTTGACCACACCAAGAGACTTCAAACCATTCGCGAACTGGCAAACTTTTTGATGTAATTCTTTGTAGGTGATTTTACTCACGTCGCCGCCATCAGATTCAAATATCACCGCAACTTTGTCTCCCAAGCCTTTTTGCAAATTCACATCCAGGCAATTGTAAGAAACATTCAGCAGACCATCTTCAAACCATTTATACAAAGGCGCGGTAGATTCATCTAAAGTCTTGGTAAATGGCTTGTGCCAATGCAAATTTTCCCGTGCTAATTTTGCCCAGAAAGATTCATAATCCTGTTCCGCCTCGGCACATAAGGCGTAATAGGCTTGCATGCCAGAAATAGTGGCTTCAGCGGCAAAAGCGACAGGTGGAGGGAAGACTCGTGATTCGGTTTTAACGACTTCTAGCGATGACATGGATATCTCCAACTTGTTATTAATTTTTTCAATTGCGCTTACACACAAAATAGATAGCCACACCTTAACCTTGGAGGCTTACCCTAAGCTTACGATTTTCATTCGAAAATAGAATACCACACCAATACCATTTTTTGATGCGTGGCTTACCGCAATTTATTCGTCCGTGTAAAATACTAAGCTCCGCATTTCACCTAGTCCATCACAAAAATCATGACCATCATCAAACAAGACGATCTGATCGAATCCATCGCCGCGGCGCTCCAGTTCATCAGCTACTACCATCCGGCCGATTACATTTCCCATCTGGCGCGCGCCTACGAGCTAGAGCAAAGCCCGGCCGCCAAGGATGCAATTGCACAAATTTTAACCAATTCACGCATGTGCGCTGAGGGAAAACGTCCGATCTGTCAGGACACCGGCATTGTTAATGTGTTCTTGAAAATCGGTATGGGCGTGCGTTTTGAAGGCTTCACTGGTTCTATCATCGATGCAGTCAACCAGGGTGTGCGCCAAGGTTATGCCAATAACGATAATGTCTTGCGCGCCTCTATCGTGGCAGACCCATTATTCGAACGTAAAAATACCAAAGACAACACGCCGGCCGTGGTGCATATGGAACTGGTACCGGGCAATACCGTAGACGTGCAAGTGGCGGCCAAAGGCGGCGGCTCGGAAAATAAATCCAAGTTTGTCATGCTCAACCCCTCTGATTCCTTGATCGATTGGGTCATGAAAACCGTGCCCACCATGGGAGCAGGCTGGTGCCCGCCAGGTATGCTCGGCATCGGCATCGGTGGTACAGCAGAAAAAGCCATGTTGATGGCGAAAGAATCGCTGATGGAAGATATCGACATGCACGAATTAAAACTCCGTGGCCCGCAGAATAAAACCGAAGAACTGCGCATAGAACTGTGCGACAAAATCAATGCCCTGGGCATAGGCGCACAAGGTCTGGGCGGCTTGACGACAGTGCTCGACGTCAAGATCAATATGTACCCGACCCATGCAGCATCCAAGCCGGTTGCGATGATCCCCAATTGTGCCGCCACCCGTCACGGTCACTTCGTCCTCGATGGTTCCGGCCCGGCCTACATGGAGCCGCCATCATTATCGAGCTGGCCGGATGTGCATTGGGTTGCCGATACTGAAAAATCCAAGCGCATCGACCTGAATACCTTGACTAAGGCGGAAGTCGCCTCATGGACGCCGGGCCAGACTTTGCTGCTCAACGGAAAAATGCTGACCGGCCGCGATGCGGCACACAAGCGCATCCAGGACATGCTA
>JANYFV010000194.1 GCA_025359635.1 Undibacterium sp.
CAGAATCGCGCGTATTGGCGCGAGAATGTACCAATGCCAGCTAGGCTAAGTATTGAGCAAAGCGGCCTGCCAATTAGCAGCACACGAGTGATGGATTGGCCTACCGACATGCAAGTCATTCAGCAGTCAAATGGTGATCAAGCTGCTTTGTCACAGGTGGTGTTAATGAGTTTAGTCGATCCTGCTTTTCCAGATATGTTTGGCGTGCAAACGGTGGCGGGTGATTTGGCCCTGGCCTTAACGCGGCCAGACGCGCTGGCATTGACAGAAGACACCGTGCAACAGTTATTCCATGAAAAAAATAGCACTGCGGCCTTAGGTCGTAGTCTGAAAATCGCAGGAAATTCTTACCAGATTCTGGCGATAGTGCGCAATCCTTTAGAAACAACATCGGTACCGTATGCCGCCTTGGCCGGCATCAATAGCAGTGTTTGGAATCAGGAAAAACGTCTGGATTTTTCTGACAACTGGAATAGCTTTGAAGGCCGTTTGTATGTGAAATTGGCGGCTGGTGTCGCACCGGAAAAAGTGGCGCAAATCATCAAGGCGGCGGTGACAGCCTCGCCCTTGCGTACGCAATTGAAAGCAGAGGAAATTGCGGATTTAGGGACACGCGATTTGTTGGAAGTGGAACTCGGCAAACTCACTGATTCCTATCTCGACGACAGCAACACTTCCAGCAACCGCTCGAGAAAATTTGATGTGGGAATTATTGTGGTGCTCGGCATCATGGCGAGCTTCATTTTATTGCTGGCGATGAGCAACTTCATCAGCCTGGGTATCGCCCGCACCATGGCGCGCCAGCGTGAGATCGCGATGCGCAAGGTCATGGGCGCACGCGGCGCAAGGCTGCTGGCGCAAATCACCGCCGAAGCTATCCTGACTGCGCTATTGGCGGCGGTGTTAGGTTTACTACTGGCCTGGTTGCTATTGCCGGGATTCTCCTACTTCATCAATTTCAAGATAGAAAATCTCCTGACACCCGCCACCATACTCAAGGGCGCTAGCCTGGCCCTGTTGTTTGCGGCGTTGATCGGCAGTGTTGCCGGCCTGTACCCGGCATGGCTGGCGATCAAGACCTCACCGGCAGTGACCCTAAATGGACGTGGCAATAGTGAAACCAAACAGAGCTCGCGTTTGCGCCATGTCGTCACGATAGGGCAATTTGCCATTGGCATGTGCTTCGCCAGTGTCGCACTGACGTTTGCCTGGCAAACCCACTTCGCGCGCACCACCGACCGCGGCTTTAATCGAGATCAGCTGCTGGCGATAGAATTAAAAGATGAGATGACTAGCCCGGCCAATCAAAGCTTTCGCGCGGCAGTGGCACAGCTCGCCAATGTCACGGCGCTGAGCGTGGTGCACGATATGATAGGGCAAACCGCGGTGAATCCGAGCGAGATCAAGAAGCCGGATGGCAGCAAGATCAGCCTGCGTAAAAAGCTGGTAGATCCCGGATATTTTTCTGTCTTTGCGGTACCAGCAATTGCCGGTCGCTTGTTTGATACCAAGCTCGACGCGCAAGATAACGCCACCAGCATTGTGATCGAGGCAGCGGCGGCGCAAGCACTAGGCTTTGCCACACCACAGGCGGCAGTCGGGCAATTCATCAATATGGATGGTGACAACATGCAAATCGTCGGCATCACGCCGACACTACTTTTGGACAGCATCGTTTTTAGCGAAACGACCAAGCCTATCTTGTATCGCATCTCAAACAAGACCAACACCATGCTGATCAGAACCAATGGAAACGTCGACACAATAAAGTCGTTGATACAAGCGCAGGCCGCACAGCATTTGCCTAGCCAGGTGATCAACATACAGCCACTAAAAACTCTGTTGGATGCCAACATTAAAGATGCGCAGATGATCGTTACAGTCGTCTCATTAGCAACCGTTGTCGCGATGTTGATGGCGGCTTTTGGTATGTATATTTCTTCGTCCATCAGTCTGCAAAGAAAATCCCGCGAGATCGTCATGCGCAAACTGTTTGGCGCAAACCCCATCGACATCGCCAAAATACTCGGCCGCGAATTCGCGCTCCTGATCAGCATCGCCGCCGGCATCGGCTTACCCGTCGCCTATCTTCTGGGTCGTTTGTTTGTCGAGCATTCCAGCAGACAGGCACCGGTTGGCCTATGGCCAGTATTGGCCGCGTTTGCCGGGGCCATTGTGGTCACGCTGCTTGCCAGTTACCGCAACACAGCGGCCGCCATGCGCATGTCGCCAGCGCTGGCTTTGCAGAATTAATCGAAAGAAATAGCAAGATGAACCTACGTGATTTTAAAATTGGCTTTCGCCATCTGATACAAGAGCCCGCATATTCTGCCGTGGTAATTTTAGGACTTGGTGTCGGCTTTGCTGCCTGCATCTTGTTGCTGAGTTTTGTGCGCTATTCGTTCAACTACAATGCACAGATACCGGATGCCAGGAATGTCTACGTATTGAAGCAGCAATTCAATCTCGATCCGCGCGCACCTTGGTTTGAAATTGGCCCGCTGGGTTTGGTTGAAATTGCGCGAAAAAACCCAGCAGTTCTGGAGGTCACAGCGATAGCCAGGGTGAATAATTATGCAGTAAAGATAGGAAGCGAAACGCGTCATGAAGAATTGATGCATGTACTGCCGCACTTTGCCCAAATGCTGGGAATAAAAGCGCTGGACGGTGACTTAGAGCTGGCGTTGACTCGGCCAGAAGGCTTAGCGCTGGCGCACAGCACTGCAGAGAAATGGTTTGGCACGGCAAAGGCTGTCGGCAAGAGCGCTCTGGTTGATGGCCATCTGTTGCAAGTGCTGGCGATTATTCCGGATTCACCGAGCAATACGACGACACCCTACACTGCCCTGGTGGGTGTTGCTAGCCAACTTATGTCGGAAGCTGATCGTGCGGGTTTGACGGATATTGAAAGTCCCTGGGGGCGCATCTTAATCAGACTAAAGCCAGGTAATTCGCCGGCGAGTGTCGCGCAGAGTTTGCAGCAGGCCGTCGACAACGCCCCCATGGCAAAGAAAGTGGCGCAAGAGAAACGCGAGCAATTAGCAGGACACAAAGTGATGGAAATTCGATTGTCGCCTGTGCTCGATAGCTACTTCGACCGTGATGTCGTCGGCCAGCCATTTAGCGGCCCACGCGGTGATCGCAACAGCATATTGGGCCTGGCCTTGGTGGCCGTCTTGATACTCGCGCTTGCCGCAATTAACTACGTTAACCTGGCGACGGTACGGGTCTTGCACCGCCAGCGCGAAGTCGCCATGCGCAAACTCTTAGGCGCGAGCGTGCAACGCGTGATCTTGCAATTTATGGCCGAATCGATTTTGCTGTCCTTACTCGCCACTACCTTAGGTTTAGTACTTGGCTGGCTTTTTCTGCCACTATTTTCTGCGCTGGTAGATCGGCGACTCGGTAGCATCTTTAGTGTGGAAAATTTGGAGATGAGTCTGATCCTTGGCGTATTGGTGGGTGTATTGGCCAGCGTTCAACCGGCATGGATTGCCTTGCGTATCGCCGCCGCCAAAGCACTGGCAGGTCGTAGCGATACCGAATCACCACGCGCTGCAGGTCTACGTTGGTGCCTGACGGTTCTTCAATTTGCCACGGCAGTTGGCTTGGCTGGAGTCACACTGGTGATTGCGTATCAAACTTATTTTGCCGGCCATGCCTACCCGGGATTCGATGCAAAACCCTTATTGGTGCTAGATAGTCACACCGCGAATCAGCCGGAAAATGAACCCGATGAACGCGCCTTTCGGGATGCGTTAACCAGACTACCCGGAGTTAGCGGGCTGGCTGCGGCGGGCGAAGCGATTGGCCGTCACACCAGCATGGGTCTTGCCAATCTTAGCCGTGCAGGAAAGCCGAGAATAGACATGCAAGCCAACATGGTAAGCGCTAACTTTTTCGATGTGTATCGCATACACCCGCTGGCGGGTCGGCTATTCGATATGCAACTCGATGCTGCAGATAATGCAACCGTGATTGTGTTGAATATGGCAGCGGTGCGTGAGCTTGGCTATACCTCGGCACAAGAGGCGGTAGGACAAACACTCTCCGAAACCAATGGCAGAAACGGTAGCATTAGACAGTTCACGGTAGTAGGTATCGCGCCGGATATCCAGCATCAATCGCTGCGCGAAGCACCACGATCAACGCTCTACTTCCCGTCCAATAATTTATCGGTGTTGACGCTACGTGTAGCGCAAGGAATGTCAGAAGTTGAGCGCGCCGTTGAGGCGCTATGGCACCAGACACGTCCAAATGAAGAGCTCAGTATGCACAGGGCCGAAAGTTTTTTTGCGCCGAATTATGCCGAAGACCAGCAACTCGCCAACTTGCTCGCTGCGGCGACTGGCATAGCCCTGACGATTGCGGGCTTCGGCATCTATGTACTTTCGGCCTACAGTGTGCGGCGCAAGGAGCGTGAGATAGTGCTACGCAAACTACATGGCGCAAGACACAGCGATGTCGCCAAAATGGTCTTAGCTGATAGCCTAAGCGTCATCGTTGCTGGCACCTTGATCGGTCTACCGATCGCATTCGTTGCTGCCCAACGTTATCTAGCAAGCTTTGTGCAACAAGCGCCACTGGCGATCTGGATCACAGGCGCTGCGGCGATGTGTGCGGCACTATTAGTGTTGTTTGCGAGCGCCCGTCATACTCTAGCGGCGATCCGAATCGCGCCGAATCAAGTGCTTCGTCATGAATAGAAGAATCATTTGATTATTTATTCACTTGATATTGCGGAACTTTGGGTTGGGTTGCCGGTAAATTATTGCACTTCAACGCTAGTCACAAACTTGCTGCGCACGATAGAAAAAAAACTTCGTACGTTGCGCACGTTAGATTGCGTCGCAAACAAGCGATGCGCCAGCGCATGGTAAGCCGCCATATCCGCCACCTGTATGATCAACACAAAATCCGGCCCCGGCGATACCCGATAACATTGCTTGACGGCCGATTCATGTGCGACCAGTTTCTCAAATTCGATTTGCCTCTCGGTGGCCTGATGATCCAGCGTAATTTCAACAATTGCCGTTAATCCGGCACCCACTTTTTCTGGCGCAAGTAACGCAACCTGGCGCGCAATCACCCCCTCTTTAATCAAGCGATTTACCCTACGCAAACAAGTCGGCGGCGAGGCGTGTACTAAAGCTGCCAAGGCATGATTAGTGAGCGCTGCATCTTGCTGCAGTTGATTCAGTATCCGTTTATCGAGATCATCGAGTGTCATTATTTTTCTTCTTGGTAAGAATACATTTGCAATATTAAGAATAAATTTTTTGATTAATGAAATATTCTATCATCATCTAATCACAATGAAATATTCAGTCATTCAACAAACAATTTTGACGGATAATTTTATTCAAACTCTATTAGCATGATGCCACTTCACCCAACAAACAATCGAGGTTTCTATGTGTGGCATCGTCGGCGCAGTAGCACAACGCAATATCACTCCAATTCTGGTCGAAGGCCTCAAGCGCCTGGAATACCGTGGCTACGACTCTTGTGGAGTAGCGCTGCACGTTAACGGCCAATTGCAACGCTCACGCAGCACCTCGCGCGTAGCTGAATTGCAAACGCAGATTCAAGAAACAGGCCTGGCGGGTTTTACCGGCATCGCACACACGCGCTGGGCTACCCACGGCGCTCCGTCTTCTGCCAATGCGCACCCGCATTTTTCACGCGATCGTATTGCACTCGTACACAACGGCATTATCGAAAACCACGAAGAATTGCGTGCAGAATTAACTGCGCTTGGTTACGTTTTTGAAAGCCAGACTGACACCGAAGTCATCGCACATTTAGTCGATCACCTATATCAAGGCGATCTGTTCGACACGGTACAACATGCGGTAAAACGCTTACATGGCGCATTCGCGATTGCCGTATTTTGCCGTGATGAACCGCACCGCGTAGTCGGTGCACGCCAAGGCTCACCGCTCATCGTTGGCGTAGGCCAGGGTGAAAATTTCTTAGCTTCAGATGCGATGGCACTCGCCGGCACCACCGATCAAATTATCTATCTAGAAGAAGGCGACGTGGTCGATCTGCAACTGCAAAAAGTCTGGATAGTCGATGTCGATGGCAAGCAAGTCCAACGCGAAGTACGCACCGTACACGCCCACACCGGCGCGGCCGAGCTCGGCCCGTATCGTCACTACATGCAGAAAGAAATCTTTGAGCAGCCGCGTGCCTTGGGCGATACCTTAGAAGGCGTCAACGCCATCATGCCAGAGCTGTTTGGCGACAAGGCCTTCGGCGTCTTCAAGCAAATCGACAACGTATTAATCCTCGCCTGCGGCACCAGTTATTACGCCGGCATGACCGCCAAATACTGGATAGAATCGATTGCCAAAATCCCGGTCAATGTAGAGATCGCCAGCGAATACCGCTACCGCGACAGCGTGCCAAATCCGAATAGTTTAGTCGTGACGATATCGCAAAGTGGCGAAACCGCCGACACCTTAGCCGCGCTAAAACACGCACGCAGCCTGGGCATGCCACACAGCCTCACCATCTGCAACGTCAGCACCAGCGCGATGGTACGCGAATGCGCATTAGCCTACATCACGCGCGCCGGTGTAGAAGTTGGCGTGGCATCCACCAAGGCTTTCACCACGCAACTCGCCGCCCTGTTCTTGCTAGCCTTAACCCTGGCACAAAGCAAAGGCCGTCTCAGTGACGAAGACGAAGCAGAACACATCAAAGCCCTGCGCCATTTGCCAGTAGCCATCACCGCCGTGCTCGCTTTAGAACCGCAAATCATCGCCTGGTCAGAAGAATTCGCCCGTAAAGAAAACGCGCTTTTCCTAGGCCGCGGCCTGCACTACCCAATCGCACTGGAAGGCGCACTCAAGCTAAAAGAAATCTCCTACATCCACGCAGAAGCCTACCCGGCAGGCGAACTCAAACACGGCCCGCTGGCACTAGTCACCAAAGAAATGCCGGTAGTCACCGTAGCACCAAAAGACGCGTTAATAGAAAAACTGAAATCCAACATGCAAGAAGTACGCGCCCGCGGCGGCGAACTCTACGTCTTCGCCGACGCAGATTCCCGCATCACACCAAGCGAAGGCGTACACGTAATCCGCTTACCAGAACACTACGGCATGCTGTCACCAATCTTGCATACTGTGCCTTTGCAATTGCTGGCGTATCACACTGCGCTGGCGCGGGGTACTGATGTGGATAAGCCTCGGAATTTGGCGAAGTCTGTGACGGTGGAGTGAGGGGGTAATGTATCTAAATGTGCTCACGTTATTCCTAGCCGCTTTTGAATTGCAGTGAAAA
>JANYFV010000207.1 GCA_025359635.1 Undibacterium sp.
GAACATACCAAGCGCGCCCAAGGTTTTTTGTTTAGCTTCATTCACGTCGAGGTTTTCAAACCCCCAGCGTATTTGCTCACCAGTCATGATTTTGCCCTTGCCGTATTTTTCTTGCGCCTTCATGATGGCTTCTGTCCAAAGAATGGCAGCAGTCACGCCACGCATGTGATACACAGAACCGACCCTGGTCTTGTCGCTGAGATTGCCCTTGCCTACGGCGTATACTTTTTTACGGATTTCATCGAGTACCGGATAATTACCAGGTGTATTGAAGGTCATGGTGGTGTAGCCTTTAGCAGCTTCGCCCGCAGGAATGGCGTCTTCCTCGGAACCGGCCCACCAGACACCGAGCATTTTGTCGCGTGAGAAGCCATTGCGCTGTGCCGTTTTGATTGCCACGGCATTCATCACACCCCAACCCCAGAGAATGACGTAATCAGGGTTGGCCTGACGAATTTGTAGCCATTGCGATTGCTGTTCATTCCCCGGATGCGCGACCGGGATTTTAATCAGCTCAAAACCATATTGCTTGGCTTGTGCTTCAAGTACCGGCAAAGGCTCTTTACCAAAGGCAGAATCGTGATACAGATGGACAATTTTTTTACCTTTGAGTTTATCCATGCCACCGGATTTTTCGCCGAGATATTTAGTCATCGCGGCAGCCTGATTCCAGTAGCTGGTGATCAGAGGGAAGATGTATGGAAAGACTTTGCCGTTGGCTGCATCTGAGCGGCCATAACCCAAGGTAGTCATGGGAATTTTGTCCTCGGCAACGCGATCCAAAATACCGTAGGCGATACCGGTAGAGAGCGGCTCGATTAAGGAAGCGCCGCCGCCATTTTTCTTAAGCCTTTCATAGCATTCAACGCCGCGCGAAGCGTTGTATTCGGTTTCACATTCTTCCCAGGAAATTTTGACGCCGTTTAAGCCGCCGCGCGCATTGATGAGATTGAAATAGTCAATCGCACCGCCGTAAAAGCCCGAGCCGCCTGCGGCATAAGGGCCGACGCGGTAAGAAAGAATAGGGATAAATTGCTCATCAGCTTGCGCTACGCCTATGCCGCTCAATAGTGCAGAGCTGAGTAGTAGGGATGTTATCAGTTTCATTTTGTCTCCTAGTGGGTTATACGTTAGGTGAAACATCAGGTTAGTTGACTTATTTTTACCTGATTAGTTACAAAATTCAGAATCCTCATTTTCGTCATTCTCGCGTAGGCGGGAATCTAGTTCGTTCATCACGCGCAGCGTCAATATTGGCGCGCTTCGCACGATGTTGATTCTGGATTCCCGCCTGCGCGGGAATGACGAAAATACCTTCGTCCTGAGTTTTATAACTAATCAGGCATTTTCATGTCACTACCTTTTTATTATGAACTTCTTTTACTACAAAAAAAACTAATGCGGAAATGGCCACAAGCGCAATTTTTCTTTGCCGATTTGCCACAGTCGCGCCAGGCCATGTGGCTCGACGATCAGGAAAAAAATGATCAGCGCACCAAACACCATCAATTCCAGATTCGAGGCGATGTTGGTCGGCAAGGAAAGGCCATGCGCCAGCATATTCAGAGCGATCGGTAGCAAAATGATGAAAGCAGAACCTAGGAAGGAACCGAGGATAGAACCCACGCCGCCGATGATAATCATGAACAAGATACGGAAAGAAAGATCCAGATTGTAGGCTTCAGGCTCGACCGTGCCGAGGTAAGCATAGGCATACAAGGCACCGGCCACGCCGCAATAAAATGAAGATACCGCAAAGGCCAGCAGCTTGGTGCGCATCAGCCTGAAGCCGATAACTTCGGCCGCCACATCCATATCGCGTACTGCCATCCACGAACGTCCGACATTCGAGCGCACCATATTTTTTGCCAGCAAGGCCATGATGCACACTATCGTCAAGGTCAGCAGATATTTTTTTACCGGTGTGTTGAAACTAAAACCAAATATGATCATTTCCTGCGCGGTGATCACGCCAGAAGAACTGTAGTTGGTAAACCACTGCACCTTAGTCAAACACCAGACCACGAAGAACTGGGTTGCCAATGTGGCGGCAGCCAGGTAAAAGCCACGGATGCGCAGTGAAGGCAGGCCAAAGGCAATTCCGACCAGCGCTGCAGAGAGGCCACCGAGGGCAAATCCCAGTAGTAAAGGAATGCCGGGAATCCGCAAGATAAAGTTGTACGAAGCAAAGGCACCCACCGCCATGAAAGCGGCCGAGCCCAAGGAGAGTTGCCCTGCATATCCGGTCAAAATATTCAGGCCTAACGCTGCCAGAGAAAAAATCAGGAAGGGAATAAGGATCGCTGAAAAAGCATATGGCGTGGCCAAAAATGGCACCACCAGAAAAGCCGCCAGCAATACCAGCGCAATCGCGATGCGATCCTGGCGTATCGGGAAAATCTGGCTATCAGCCTGGTAGCTGTTTTTAAACTGGCCTGCTTCACGGTAGAACATTGTTTGCCTCTT
>JANYFV010000210.1 GCA_025359635.1 Undibacterium sp.
CTTATGAAGATGTGGGGGCCTGATTGTGGAAATGAAAATGGGAGCGAAAATGGAAACGACTATGTTAAATCCTATGGAAGCGAAGCTGGATAATCTGGACTCAAAATACATTGCTATCAATAATGTGGAAATGAAGTTCGATACCAAAAAGGGCAGTTTTCACGCGCTGCGCGACATTAATTTGAATGTACGTAAGGGTGAATTTATCACTTTGATTGGCCATTCCGGTTGCGGTAAATCTACTTTACTTAATTTGATTGCCGGCCTGACGACCGCAACTTCTGGTACCTTGATCTGCGCGAATAGAGAGATCGCCGGCCCGTCACCAGAACGTGGCGTGGTGTTTCAAAATCACTCGCTGTTACCGTGGTTAACTTGTTTCGAAAATGTCTATCTGGCGGTGGAGCGCGTGTTTGGTGCGACCGAAAATAGCACTAAATTAATCAAACGAACCATGGCAGCATTATCGCTAGTTGGCTTGACACACGCAGAAAAAAAACGTCCGAATGAAATCTCTGGCGGCATGAAGCAGCGAGTAGGCATTGCGCGCGCACTGGCGATAGAACCGAAAGTGTTATTGCTCGATGAGCCCTTCGGCGCGCTCGATGCACTTACCCGCGCCCATCTACAAGACGAATTATTAAAAATCGTCGCCAAAACGCAATCCACCGTGGTGATGGTGACGCATGATGTCGATGAGGCGGTGCTGCTGTCAGACCGCATCGTGATGCTGACTAACGGGCCGGCTGCAACCATCGGTGAAGTGCTGAGTGTGCGCCTGGATAGACCCCGTGACAGGGTGGCCTTATCGCAAAATCCTCTGTATGCGGAATATCGTAGTTCGGTGCTGGAGTTTTTGTATCACCGACAGTCACATCCTGCGAAGGATGCTGCGTAGTTGGCAGGCCGATTGTGGTATGTGGAAGGTATCACACGCTCTCTTCATGTTCGAATGAAGAGAGCGATTTCTGCTTCGTTTAATTCAGCTTCAAACCCGTATAGCTGAGTTGAGAAATTGTACTTAACAAGGCAAAGCGTTTCTTTGCTTCAGAGCGTTTATTTGAGGCGAGCGCCAAAAAGTCTGGTTCAACTAACGCGGTACATGCCATCTTGAAATCACCGTCAGCACGACGTTCTGCACCGAGCTCTAACCATGTTGTATCGTAATCGGCAAAAACGATACCTTTGCGAAGTTGCTGGTGAACGGTACGATTTTGATTTCCGACCAAGAGTAAATCCCGATACCCTAATTCGTGTCCGATATGCTGCACCAAACGCACCATCAAGGTTTTTGGACGCAAGCCAAACAGGTCGCGCGTGGCGAAACGGATCTGCTCCTGGTTGTCAACGCAGCGCCCGCCTTGGAGGCAACCAATGGCAACAGTCGGTACGCGTGTATGATCAAAGAACGTAAATGCGACCGAAAATAAAATGTTTCCGTTACCAACCAGTTGCAAGACCATTTCGCCTTCGCGCTCCATGTTGTTGTCAACCACTAATCTGATTTGGTATAGGTGCTCCGATCTTCCTGAAAATTCGCAGAGTTGAACGGGCGATTTTGTCGCGCGTAGAACGATATCGCTAAGACCGTGCTGGGCGATTAATGTGTAGTGCGAAGTCAAGACATCTAGTCTGTCGTAACAAGACAATCGATTGGTTAAATAAGGTCTAAATACTTTTTTTAGTATGCTAGGTTCCGACCGGGCAATCTCATTTAGCGAAGCGCTTGAATTCCAGAACGCTATCCATTGATTGGCTAAGGCGTAATTGATACGCGAGCGTAGGGTCAACTTTACATATTCTCTTATGTATGAGAGACCAGCGCGCGTGCCAGTTAAGCCCGTATATAGCGAGACAGGTGGCAATGCAGATCCAGCTACTTTCTTTTTAGACGACGAGGCTCTACGTCGATGATTGGCTGAACGGTCAAGCCCCTGACGTATTATCCACGCCAAAGACCCAATCAATATCGGTGTAATTAAAACGAGTCGTTGCATTTGTTTCCTGAGGGCAAGAAAAAAGCCTTGAGTTAGCTAAAAATTTTTATGTAACGCGGATTGTAACTTAATGTAACGATGGTGTGCTGCACTTTTTTTACGCACTGTTGTATATAAATGGTCGATGTATCTCGATGCGACAATGGGGAAATTTTTGTTATTCGCCTCGCTGGCGTAAATGATGTGCCAAGGTCAAACTCAACTGATCTCATGGAAATGTTTTTAGGCTTACTGATACACTTCTCCTTTATTTTATCGGAATCGCCCCATGCTAACTCGTCGCTTATTGTTGACTACATTTTTTTCACTGAGCTGCGTCGCGTTAGTGCCGTCTCTGGCATCTGCCAAAGATTTCAAGTCCGAGCGCATCAGTATTCAATCATCTGGTGCGGGTAGCGACGTGATCCTGATTCCTGGCCTCGGTTCTTCGCCGCGTGTCTGGGCTGAGATGATCAAAGCGGTTCCTGCTCATCGCTACCATTTGATTCAAGTCGCTGGCTTTGCTGGCCAGGCTGCCGGTGCTAATCAAGACGGTGTAGTCGCTGCACCGGTCGCCGAGGAAATCGCACGGTATATTGCGGAGCAAGGATTGCAGAAGCCAGCGGTGATAGGCCATTCTTTGGGCGGCACAATTGGCATGATGTTGGCGGCGCGTCATCCGCAAGCGATCTCGACATTGATGGTGGTGGATATGCTGCCTTTTCTGGGTGCCTTATTCGGCCCACCAGGCACCACTGCTACGAGTATCAAGCCGACTGCGGATGCGATCTTAGCCAATTTGCGCAATGCTGATCCAGCTGCGCGTCAGCAAACTGCGCAAGCAACATTGAGTGGCATGATCGATACCGTTGCCATGCGTGCGGGCGCAATCGAAGATTCAGTGACGAGTGATCCCGGTGTGACGGCGCGTGCCTATCATGAATTAATTGTGACGGATTTAACACCGGAACTGGTGCAGATTGTAGTGCCAGTGACCGTGTTGTATGTGCTGCCTAAAGGAATACCGTTCACCGAAGCACAGATGGATGGGTATTATCAGGCGGCATATGCAACGCTAAAAGGCGCGGTGCTAAAACGTATACCAGCCAGTGCCCACTTTATCATGTGGGATCAGGCTGCACGGTTTCAGAGTGAAGTGAAGGTGTTCCTTAACTAAGGCCTCGTTAAGAAATAACCTGAACTTTTTATCTGGCCGTGACTGGCGCACTGCTGCGTTGTTCACCGCTTGCAGTGCTAGCACTGCGGCGCGTCGAACGCCTTGCATTGCATCCAGCCACGACCGCTAAAAAATCCATGTTATTCCTTAACGAGTCCTAAATTTTGGTCAGAATCAAGCTGCCAGTTTATCCAGCCACTCTTGTAGCTTGATCCCATGCAAAGGCTTGCTGGCAAAATACCCTTGCATAGAATCACAGCCCAGATTGAGTAAGGTGTCGCGTTCGGCCTTGGTTTCTATGCCCTCGGCGATCACGCTGAGCCCCAGACCATGACCCATTTCAATGATGGTTTTGACCAGTCTTTGCGTCGCGGGTTGTTGATCAATATCAATGACGAAGCTGCGATCAATTTTTAGTTCGTTGACTGGCAAGCGTTGTAAATAAGCGAGGGAAGAATGGCCAGTGCCGAAATCATCGATAGAGAGTTGTATACCGGTTTCGCGCAAGCTATGCAGTAAGACGATGACGCTGGCCGGGTCCTCCATGATGCCGCTTTCAGTGATTTCAATTTTTAATAATGTTGGATCGACCGCGTAGTGTGCCATCAGGCTTTTTACCCGCTCGGGGAAGTGTGGGTCGCGTAGATCGTGGGTGCTGACATTGACTGCGATAGTTTGATCTGGATGCGACTCTTTCCATGATGCGAGCGTGCTCATTGCCTGATGCAGCATCCATTCAGTGATCACACCTATGTAGCCCGTGCTCTCCGCAAATGGGACAAATTCTGCTGGCGAGATAAAGCCACGTTGTGGGTGTTGCCAGCGCACCAGGGCTTCGAAGCCATAGCCTTGCATGCTGGATAAGTCGATTTTTGGTTGTAGCCACATTTGTAATTCGGACGATTTAACTGCCGAACGCAGGTCAGACAATAAGCTCAAGTGACTCAATCGCGATGCCTCTTGTGCATCGCTATACCAGGCGACTTTAGCGCCACCGCGTTTGGCGGCATACAGCGCAACTTCTGCGTTGCGCAGCAAAGTCATGACGGGTAGTGCATGTTCTGCGGTGACTGCTATCCCGTAGACCAGGCTGACATCGATAAAGTATTGACCGCATTGAACGGTCTGTAACATTGCCTGATCGATGCGCGATTTTATATCGTCGATTGTTACCGCGTTTCGCACCTCACACAACACGGCAAATGAACCACCTGGCAAGCGTGCTAAATATGCGCTGCTGAGGTCAGAATTAATTTGCAGCGCACTCTTGATCCGCATCGCAACCTCCGATATGACGGTGTCACCAGTGTCAAAACCCAAGGTCTCGTTGACGATTTTAAGTCTGGCTACATCCATTAAAATCAGACCATAGTGGACGAGGGCTTCATCGCCGTAGGTTTTGAGTAATAGCGCTCTGTTGGGTAAATCGGTGCGAGTATCATAATAGGCCAGATGCTCAATTTCGTGCTCTCTGACGGCGATCGCGCTAGTCATCGCATTGATCGCTTCGCCGACCCGATGAATTTCTTCAGTCCTGGTGGCGGGAACTTTGGTTTTGTAATCACCAGAGGCGATTTGTAATGCGCTAGTTTCTAATCTAGCCAAAGGACGCACTACGCTGCGGGTAGTTAACCAGGCAAGCACTGCTGCCATTGCAATAGCGAGCACAGATAATATAGCAACCAGAAAACCGGTACTTTCCAGTTCTTTTTGAGCTTCTACCTGAGTTGCCTGAATCCGATCTCTTTCGCGATTTGATAGCGCATTCGACTCCATCAATAAGGCGTCTAGCGCCGGTTGCACTTTTTTGACGAAAGTATCTTTTGCGGCGTCTTGCCCTTCGTCTTCCAACTGATCAACGGTCGCGATGTAGGCATCTTGGTATTCACTTCTTCGCTTGATCAATCTTTGTAATGTTTGCTCTTGCCGGTCATCTTTTAATGCGCTGCTAAGTGTTGAAATATACTGACCGATCATGCGATTTCGTTCGTCAACCAGCGTATATTCAGAAACGCGTTTTTCTCTTTCTGCCGTTAATAAGCGCAATAAAGCGCTGCTCGCCGCTTCAGTCGAGGTGCTAATTCTTTGTACCATTAGCAGGCGCTGTATATCATGGCTGGCAAATCGTTCGCTCAGCTTTGCCATTTTCTGAATTTCAATGACGGCAAGTGAGACCGTGCAGGCAAACATAATTAGCAGGACGCCGTAACTCAACGCCAGCCTTACTCCAATGCGGCGCAGAGAAAATATTTTTGATGGGGAAGTGCGGTTGTCGGTCATAGATCCTGCCAATGAAAGATGATCGATCTAACATAACATATTTTTATAAAAAATGCGGACGAGATTGCTTGATTGCAATGTGTATTGCAATCTTCGTTCTAATGTCAGCTTAAGTAGCTTAGCGCACTACCAAGACATACAGCAAGAGTAAATTCAGGACGATGGCGCTGATCGCAATGGCACGCCACAGCGTTGCGGGATCACGTTTGAGCAAAGGCGTGCTGTTAGGTGCGGGAAGAGGACGGGCGGCGCCGCGCTCCAGAGCTAAAAGAAATTCTTCGGCGGTTTCAAATCGTGCTTGCGGATCACGCGCGATGGCTTTGAGTAAAACGTTTTCCAGCCATATCGGCAAATCTGGCCGGTAGCGGCTGGGGGATATTGGATCACCGAATTTAGGGCGTTGAAATGGTTCGATTTCACCATACGGATAATGCCGCGTGAGCAGGTAATACAGGGTAACGCCAGTCGCATAAATATCGGTATTTCTGGCCGCGCTGGCACCTTGATATTGTTCTGGTGCCAGAAATGATGGCGTGCCTGCCATGGTGTAACTGGCGCTGAGGCTTTTGTCTTCAGAATCGAGACCAGATTGTGCGACACCCAAATCCAAAATACGGATTTCATCATCATCACCTAAATGCACGTTGGCCGGTTTAATGTCACGATGCAGAATACTGCGACGGTGTAGCGCACCGATGGCACGGACCAACTTGCTGCCATAAGTGAGCACATCTGGTACTGTGAAATGCTGTCCTGAATCAAGTCGTGTCTGTAGCGAATTGCCAGCGTGCCAGGTGGAGAGATAGTAAAGAAAATTTCTTTGATCTGGCGTAATTACTTGCGGAAAAAAACGGGCAACCACGCGCTTCGCCAGCCATGCCTCATGTGCAAAAGCCGAGCGTTCATGGGCATCATTGGCACGATCCGGATGCAACGTTTTGAGCACCAGTTTGCGATGGTGCAGCGGATCGTTGACCAGATACAATAAAGTAGTAAGCGAAGTATGGAGTATGTCTTCTACGGTATATCCATCAATCGTCTGGCCCGGCTTTAACTTGGGAGGTGCAGGCAGGCTGTGCAATTCAGATAATGCATCACGAAGATCACCTTCAGGCAAGGCGTTGATCTGCATCACAATGGCGCTGGAATTGTCTTGCGAACCCGCCACGATCGCTGCTTCACATAGAGCGCAACTGGCTTGCTCCGGTGTGATTTTCCCCTGGCTGACTTGCCTTAAAATATCGGTCAAATCATATTCAGTGATAGCAGACCAGACACCATCACTGGCGAGTAAAAATACGTCATTGAGCTTGACTTCGCCCATCCCATGATCAATTGCCAGACGCGTATCCATACCGATTGCGCGCGTCAGAACATGCTGCATTTCTGGTCTATCCCAGACGTGATCTTGTGTGAGTTTTTGCAGTTTTTCGTCGCGTAACAAATAGCAACGCGTGTCGCCGACGTGCGCGGTGTAATACATGCGGCCACGGATCACCAGTGCAGTAAGTGTGCTCGCCATGCCCGCCAATTCACGACGCACGCTGCCTTGTTGTTGCACCCAGCTATTAATCGCCACCAATACTTTTTCTAGTGAGGTAGTGATTTCCCAGGTGTCTGGCGTTGCATAGTAATCAGTGAGCAATCCACGTACCGAATATTCAGACGCCTCACGCCCACCTTCGTTACCCGAGACACCATCGGCAATCGCGGCAATCAAACCTTTACTTGAAAGATCAGGTTCATTTGGTGTGACCAAGCCCACAAAATCTTCATTGCGTGGACGTACGCCTGCGACAGAGTGATGACCGGTGGTAACGATAAGGGGCATAGCTTGATAACTTTAAATGAAAAAACTAATGTGACTGTTCAGCCTCTATGAAACGGCCATTTTTAAAGTGCGAAAACCTTCATTCACTGTCATGCCGGACTTGATCCGGCATCCAGTTTGACACCCCTGAAGGTGAATTCTGGAGTCCGGATCAAGTCCGGTATGACGATAACGACGGTAATTGATATCGTCATCATAGCGACTGAATAGTCACAAACTAAAAAACATTTTTGCCGCAGAGACGCAGATTTAATCGTCATCCCCGAGTGCTTTAGTCGGGGATCCAGTGTCGAAGTTACTTTGTGCAAAGTACGACTACTATGTCGCTTCGCGAATAGCTTGAAAACTGGGTCCCCGCATTCGCGAGGATGACGAAATTGAATAAAGCCGCGCTTCCTTAGACATTAAATTGGAAAATCTCGCTTAAATCTTTGCCGTAGTCATCGCCGCCGAGCCCCAAGTAGTGCGCCAGCGTTTTTTGACTAACGATAAACCCAGTAAAGCAATAATACCCAAACTAGCAAAGATCGTGAGACCAATCTGATAGCTGCCAGTAATCTGGTGTGAATAGCCAAGGCTAGAGGCAAGATAGAAGCCACCGATGCCGCCTGCCATGCCGACCAGACCTGTCATCACGCCCATCTCTTTACGAAAACGTTGCGGCACCAATTGAAATACTGCACCATTGCCAGTGCCAAGTGCCAGCATTGCGCCGACAAAGACAACCACAGCCCCCGTGGCTGATGACAGACCCATAGAGGCAATAAATAAAAACGTGGCAGCAATCACATACATAATTGAGAGTGTCTTGATACCGCCTATGCGGTCCGCAATGCGCCCCCCCATTGGGCGCACCATAGAGCCGGCGAAGACGCATGCTGCGGTGAAGTAACCAGCCGTTACCGGTGTTAAACCATATTGCGTGTTGAAATAGATAGTGAGTGAAGAAGCCAGGCCAGAGAACCCGCCAAAGGTTACGCTATAAAAGAACATGAACCACCAGGCATCTTTATCTCTTAAGACAGCGAGATACTCACCTAAAGATTTACTTGGTACTTCACCAGGCGCGTCTTTCGCAAAAATTAAATACACTGCCAACGCAATTAATAAAGGGATAATCGCAAGACCAAATACATTGCTCCAGCCAAAGGCAATCGCCAGCGATGGCGCAAACAAGGCTGCAAACGCAGTGCCAGAATTACCGGCACCTGCAATACCAAGTGCAGTGCCTTGATGCTCCGGCGGATACCAGCGTGAAGCCAGCGGTAAGGCGACCGCAAACGCAGCACCAGCTACACCTAAGATAATGCCCAGTAATAGCATTTGCTCGTAAGTGTGCAGATTGCCCAACCAGGCCCAGCACAAACCCAAAATCACAATGACTTGGCCTATCAATCCGGCTTTCTTTGGTTTTAAATGGTCAACTAAAATCCCCATAACGATGCGTAGCAATGCACCAGCAAGTAGCGGAGTGGCCACCATTAAGCCCTTTTGTGCCGCTGTTAATCCAAGGTCTTTGGATATTTGTATCCCTAGCGGACCTAATAAGACCCAGACCATAAAACTCAGGTCGAAATAGAAGAAGGCTGAAAGTAAGGTTGGGGTGTGCCCAACTTTCCAAAATGATGTTTTTTGCATGATCGCTCCAAAGTTGTACATAACTGGCTATTGCAAGTGCCGTGCCATCTCAGGCTTGCGGGCTTTGCTAGTTTTTGGGCTGAAAAGTGTGCCTTTGCACGCTCTTTGTTTGTGCGATGCACCAAAATTGCTTGTGCCTGTGCAACTTTTAGGTGCGCTGCACCGATGATGTGCCGTTCTGGATTTGCACTTAGTTTGTTTTTGCACCAAATTATTGGCGAAAAATATACTGCAAACTGCTTGGGAAATTAATATTTCACGATGTTTTCCGCATGAAGTTTGGTTTCTCCTGTGAATTATTATCAGATCGAACGCGAACTGGCATTGCTTTTGCTTATAAAGGAGGAAGATCAGCAGAGGAGCAGAACATGAAAAAGTTAAAACTGGTAATGGTAGGGAACGGTATGGCAGGTGTGCGTACCCTTGAAGAGCTGTTGAAAATCGCCCCCGACCTGTATGACGTGACTGTGTTTGGTGCAGAAGCGCACGCCAACTACAATCGCATATTGCTGTCGCCAGTGTTATCGGGCGAGCAGAATTTTAAAGACATCATGCTCAATGATGTCGATTGGTACGAAGAAAATAATATCACCCTGCATCTTGGTAAAAAGATCGTCAAGATAGATCGAGTCAAACGCATCGTCTTCGCTGAAGATGGCACCGAAGCGGAATATGATCGCCTCTTGATGGCCACAGGTTCTGTGCCATTTATGTTGCCGGTGCCGGGCAAGGATGCCAAGGGCGTCATCGCCTATCGCGACATCTACGATACCAACGCCATGATAGCGGCGGCAGAGACGCATACCCATGCGGTAGTTATTGGCGGCGGCTTGCTGGGCTTAGAGGCCGCCAACGGCTTGATGATGCGCGGCATGAAGGTGTCTGTCGTGCATTTGCCAGGCTGGTTGATGGAACGCCAGCTAGACCCGGTCGCTGCCAAGATGTTGCAGAAATCTCTGGAAGACCGCGGCCTGAACTTTTTGCTGGAAAAAAATACCGAAGCGATCTTGAGCGACGATACTGGCAATGTCAGAGGGATACGTTTTACTGATGGCCTGGAAATTCCAGCGCAGTTAATCGTCATGGCAGTCGGCATACGCCCGAATACTGCTTTGGCGGAATCGGCAGGCCTGCACTGCAACCGTGGCATCGTGGTTAACGACACCATGCAAACTTTCGACCCACGTATCTATTCAGTAGGTGAGTGCGTGAATCACCGCGGCACCGCTTACGGCCTGGTCGCACCGCTGTATGAAATGGCGAAAGTCTGCGCCAACCATCTGGCCAATTTTGGCATTGCACGCTATCAGGGCTCGGTGACCTCGACCAAACTCAAGGTCACCGGCATCGATCTGTTCTCTGCCGGTGAATTCATGGGTGGCAAAGATACCGAAGCCATCGTCTTGTCTGACCCTATCGGTGGCGTGTATAAAAAACTGGTGATCAAGGACGACAAGCTGATCGGTGCCTGCCTCTACGGTGATACTTCCGACGGTAGCTGGTACTTCAAGTTACTGCGTGAAGGCAAGAATATTTCGGAAATTCGCGACAGCTTGATGTTCGGCGAATCCAGTACCGGTGACGTCGGCCACGAAGGTTTTAGCAAGGCTGCGGCCATGCCAGACACAGCCGAAGTCTGCGGTTGTAACGGCGTCTGCAAAGGCACTATCGTCAAGACCATCAAAGAAAAAGGCCTGTTGACTTTAGATGAAGTGCGCAAGCACACCAAGGCATCGGCCTCATGCGGATCCTGCACTGGTCTGGTCGAGCAAATCATCATGTTTACCGTCGGTAGTGATTACAGCGATGTGGCTAAAGTCAAAGCCATGTGCGGTTGTACTGATCATACTCATCAAGAAGTGCGCGATGCCATCAAGGCGCAAAAATACCTGACGGTAGCGAGCACGCAAAAGGCGATGGACTGGCGCACTACTGACGGTTGCTCAAGCTGTCGCCCGGCGATTAACTACTATCTGATTTCAACCTGGCCGCGTGAGGCTAAGGATGACCCGCAATCGCGCTTCATCAATGAACGCTCGCACGCCAACATCCAGAAAGACGGTACCTATTCGGTGATACCGCGGATGTGGGGTGGCGAGACCAATGCCTCTGAATTGCGCCGGATTGCCGACGTGGTGGATAAATACAATATCCCGACAGTCAAGGTCACTGGTGGTCAACGTATCGATTTGTTAGGCGTCAAGAAAGAGGATCTGCGTGGCGTCTGGCAAGACCTGGGCATGCCATCTGGCCTGGCATATGCCAAAGGCCTGCGCACGGTAAAAACCTGTGTCGGTAGCGAGTGGTGTCGCATGGGTACGCAAAATTCTACCTTGATGGGTCAGCAATTAGAGCGCGAACTGGCGCGCATGTATGCGCCGCACAAAGTCAAATTGGCGGTCTCTGGTTGCCCACGAAATTGTGCTGAAGCCGGTATCAAGGACGTCGGCATCATCGGCGTCGAATCTGGCTGGGAAGTTTATGTAGGCGGCAACGGCGGTATCAAAACTGAAGTGGCGCAATTCTTCGTCAAGCTAAAAACCCATGAGGAAGTCATGGAATATACCGGCGCTTTCCTGGAGTTGTATCGCACAGAAGGCTGGTACCTGGAGCGCACCGTGCATTATCTGGAAAGGGTAGGGCTGGATCACGTCAAGCGCATCGTACTCGACGACCCTGAGCGTCGCAAACAGCTATATGCAAGCTTGCTGTTCGCACTCGAAGGTGAAAGCGATCCATGGCATGAGCCGGAGAAGGCACAAGTCGATACGCGTCAGTTTGAGATGTTGAGCGTGTAGTTTTAAGAACCCTCTCCCGCGGGCGGGAGAGGGCAGGGTGAGGGTGTTTGAAGTTAGCGAAATGTTTGTTTTCCTAGATGTTTTAGGTTGCTGGAAAAACGAGCGCATGGCTTGCTTGGCTACCCTCACCCTAACCCTCTCCCGCCAGCGAGAGAGGGGATTAACAACAGAATACATAGAAATAATTTAAGGAAATATCATGTCCCAAGAATGGCAAGCCATTTGTAAAATCGAAGACATACCGGTGCTAGGCGCACGTGTAGTGGTGCGCAGCGCCAAGCCCGATGTGGCGATTTTTAGAAACAGTCAAAACAAGATTTTTGCTTTGCTCGACAAGTGCCCGCATAAGGGCGGGCCATTATCTCAAGGTATTGTTTTTGGTGAAAAAGTCGCCTGCCCATTGCACAACTGGAATATCGAATTGCAGTCCGGCTGTGCGGTTTCACCTGACGAAGGCTGCAGCCAAAAATTTAGCCTGAGGGTAGAGCAAGAGCTGGTGTATCTGGATGCGCAAGAACTTCGCAGCCTGGCGCTGGACGCTTAAATAGGTAATTTTTAGCCCCCGCATCAATCGTCAATTGTTGAACACCTTGAGAAGATTGAAACGTCATTCCCGCGCAGGCGAGAATCCAGAAGGCGGGAATCCAGAAGGCGGGCATCCAGAATAAAGAAGCGTGAAGGTAAATTCTGGATATCGGATCAAGTCCGATATGACGGTAGTGAGGACTTTCCTTATTCGACATTTTTGGTTACGCATGGTTGAAACGCATTGTTGAAATGAATTGACGAAAGTCACGCAGAACAGGAAGAAATATGTTATTCGGACGCAAAAATCGCAAGCCAATTTCCATCCCGGTAAAAGCCGTCAAAGAATGGAAGTACACGACCTGTAACTATTGCTCTACCGGTTGCGCCATTGAAATTGGCCTTAACGATGACGGTAAAATCGTCACCAGTCGTGGCCACGCCGGTGCTGACGTGAACCGTGGAAAACTCTGCATCAAGGGTTTGCTGGAACACGAACTTTTCGATTCGCCAGGGCGCGGTACGGTGCCACTGATGCGCGAGAAAGCGCATCTGCCGTTTCAGCCCACCAGCTGGGATGCTGCGCTAGATAAAACCGCGGCCAAGATCAAAGAAATTCAAGAAAAATATGGCCGCGATTCGTTTGCGGTAGTCTCCACCGGTCAATTGCTTACCGAAGAATTTTATACTTTAGGAAAGCTGGTGCGCGGCCAGATCGGCACGAATAATTACGACGGCAATACCACGCTATGCATGGCTTCTGCCGTCTCCGGTTACAAGCGTACTTTTGGTTCGGATGGCCCGCCGGGTTGTTATGATGATTTCGAACATACGCATTGCCTGATGGCTTTTGGCTCGAACCTGCCAGAGCAGCATCCGATTATTTACTGGCGCTTGAAAGAGGCGCTGGAGAAACGTAAATTTCCGCTGATCGTGGTTGATCCGCGCGTGACCATGCTGGCGCAGTTTGCTGACATCCATTTGCCGATTACGCCGGGTACCGATACCGTGCTGATCAACGCCATGCTGCACGTAATTTTTAAAGAAGGTCTGGAAGATAAAGATTACATCGCCAAGCACACCAATGGCATCGAAGAGCTGCGCGCGCTGGTGGCTGATTACGATCCAAAAACTGCGCAACATATCTGCGGCATCGATGAAGATCGCATCCGTACCGTAGCACGCATCTACGCCAAGGCACCGACTGCGATGAGTATCTGGACGATGGGGATTAACCAATCGACTCATGGCTCGGATGGCGTGGCCAATATCAACAACCTCAATCTGGTGACCGGCAATATCGGCATCCCGGGCGGCACCAGTTTGTCGATTACCGGTCAGTGCAATGCCATGGGCACACGCGAGTGGTCGTCTTGCTCCGGCTTGCCAGGTTACCGGCTGTTGGAAAAAGAAAAAGACCGTAAGAAAATCGCCGATTTTTGGGGTATCGATGAAAGCTTCTTCCCTGCCAAACGTGGCCTGGCGCAGACCGATATTTTCCCGGCGATAGAGACCGGCGAAATAAAGGGGATGTGGTTAGTTGCAACGAACCCGATGACCTCGATGGCGAACCAGCCGCGCATCCGCAAGGCAATGGAAAATCTGGAATTTTTAGTCGTGCAAGACGTGTACGGCGACGTCGAGACTAATCAATATTCGCATGTGTTTTTACCCGCAGCAGTGTGGGCTGAAAAAGAAGGCTGCCACACCAATACCGAACGTCGCGTGAATTTAACGCGCAATGCCATGAAACCGTATGCCGATTCAAAACCGGATTTCTGGATCTTCAACCAGATGGCAAAGCGTTTTGAAGACAGGAATAAAATTCACTTCCCCGAGACACCAGAAGGTGCGTTTAACGAGATGCGCGAATTGTCGAAAGGCGAAGGCCGTACCCTGGATATCTCTGGTATGACCTATAACCGTATCGAAGCGGCGCGTGGCATACAGTGGCCCTACAGCGAAGCGCAAGCGCAGCTTGACGAGGCCATCGTCGGTGAGCCAACTGCCTTCGATATGCAAAAACGGCAGGATTTTTTAGGCGACCGTCGCCTGTACACCGATGGGGTATTCCAGACGCCAGATGGCCGCGCCAACCTGCTGCCAATACGTTTTGTGAACAACAATGAGTGCCCGGATACGGAGTACCCGTTCTGGCTGAACTCTGGCCGCGTAGTCGAACATTTCCACACCCGCACGCGCACCGGCAAGATCGGTAACTGTAATAAATTTAGCCCGACGCCGTATATGGAAATGAACCCCGATGCGGCCGAAGAACTAGGTGTGGCGCATCAAAGTTATGTGCGTCTGGTGAGCCGTCGTGGCGATGCGGTGGTGATGGTGCAACTCACGCATAGAGTGGGGCGCGACATGTTGTTTGTCCCTTTCCATTTCCATGATTGTGTGAATCGCCTGACCCTGGGCTTGTTAGACCCGCATTCCCGCCAGCCAGCATTTAAACAGAATGCGGTACGCGTGGAACATATTGATCAGCAAGAAGCCGCCCGTTTGAATTTTGAGCGCCGCGCTTTTTAGCCTCACTAGAACTGATAGGATCTAAAATGTTACTCAATGAAAAACAGTTAAGTCGGCCGAAAACCGCAAGCGAAACGGGGCCTGTGCATGGGCACATCCTCGATGCCGCTCCAGTGACTGTGGCGCCGATTATTTCCAAAGAAGCCAGTGCAAAAAAAGTGACGGATGACAGCTCGATCTGGCAGATTCGTACCGAAGAACAGTCTTACGCTTTTCTCAATGATAAGGTGATGCTGGACGCCAATCGCTATGGCAAAAAAATCGACTTAATCGCCTTGACAGAAAATACCCAGCCTGTCGGGCGCTCGATGTTCATCAACGAAAATCCGGCCGTAGGTAGTAACCCTAACCGTAACAAACAGCACGGTTTCTTTTTTACCGCCGATAATTGCATCGGTTGCCACGCCTGCGAAGCGGCCTGCAGCGAAAAAAATGATAACCCGGCGCACCTGGCGTTCCGTTCGGTTGGCTATGTCGAGGGCGGCAGTTTTCCCGATTACAAGCGCATGAATATTTCCATGGCATGTAACCACTGCGATGACCCGGTCTGCCTGAAAGGTTGCCCGACCCGTGCCTATACCAAACACGTAGAATACGGCGCCGTCTTGCAAGATCCGGAAACCTGTTTTGGCTGCGGTTATTGCACCTGGGTTTGCCCGTACAATGCGCCGCAGCTCGACCCGGTCAAAGGCCAGGTATCGAAGTGCAATATGTGCGTAGATAGGTTGGAAGTTGGCCTGAAACCAGCTTGCGTGTCGGCTTGTGTCGGCAATGCGCTGGATTTTGGCGTGATCGAAAATATCCCGAATAAGCGTGAGCAAGCGAGGGTAGAAATCCCGGGTTTCCCTTCACCGGAAATCACCCAGCCGAATATCCGCTTTCAGCAAATCAAGCGCATGCCTGATGAGATGAAGCGCACCGATTCTATGCCAGTGAAATACCATAAAAATGAAGATGGCCGCTATCGCCCCGCCATCGATCAAAAAATGGGTAAGGCCATGCACTGGAATCTGGCACGCCTGAGTTCGCGAGAAAATCCGCTGGTGCTTTTTACACTCAGTGCGCAAGCGGCGGCTGGTGCATTTGCCCTGCCATTTTTGGCAGCGCAAGCGGGCATAGACGGCTTCGTCAGTTTCAGCCAGTCAGTGCTGTATGCACCCTTGGTTTTGCTGTGTTTCTTGATGGTGGCATTTGGCTTATTTATGTCGACCATGCATTTAGGTAAGCCGCACCGTTTCTACCGCGGCTTCAATAATTTGCGTCACTCGCCGGTATCAAGAGAGGGCCTGGGTATTGCGATTTTCATGGCGGGTTTGGGTATGCATATCCTGTTTAGCCTTCCCGGCAATAGCTTGGTACAAAGCATGTTCAGTAGCCTGTTTGGCACTGAGATTTCTTCCTTGATCAGCGCGCAGACAGCCAACCGTTTTGCGGCGATATCGGCGTATCTGGCGATACCGGCAAGCCTGGTTGGCGTGTACTACATGAATCGTTGTTATCGTATTAAAGCCAGACCGTTTTGGAATCACTGGCAAGTCGCCACTGCATTTTTTGGCAGCATTTTGTCGCTAGGTAGTTTGGTGGCCGCGACAGTGATCATCGCTACTCTCGCATTGCAGGGACAAAACTATCAAGCGGTTTTGTTGTTGTGTGCAGGGGTCATGAGCTTAGGTTTAGTGATTGAAGATGTCGGGCATCTTATGCATGCACGCGACATGGGGCGTGCCGAAC
This sequence comes from Undibacterium sp., assembly GCA_025359635.1. GTDB lineage: Bacteria > Pseudomonadota > Gammaproteobacteria > Burkholderiales > Burkholderiaceae_D > Undibacterium. Next base: position 16,492 of record JANYFV010000210.1, read on the forward strand.
ATGAGGGCGGCGTTTCTTACTATATTCAGACCACCACTTTCGGTAAAACGTTTAATTTGCGTAATGCCTTGCTGGGTTTTAATTTAGCCCTTGCAGCCAGCCTGTTGGCCAGCATGCTGTTACTGAATAATTTTAGTCTGGTGATTATGCTAGGCTGGGCGCTGGTTGGCCTGATTCTTTTGGCCAGCAGTGTCATCAGCCGTGCCTTGTTCTACGTGCTGGTGATACCAACCACGATGCCAGGTGCTTTTTTCTGGAAGAATAAGGGTTTCGAGGAGCATGCGCGTGATATTGGTTTGGCGAATATGCCGCAGGTGGGCGTTGCACCACTGCGCCACTATCCGAAATAAGGAAATTTAGCATGGAACTGGCAGAATTATTATCAAAAACCTGTGTCATCGGCCTCTCGTATTTCGGCAAAGACGAGAAGCTATTGAAGCAGACACAATATGCCGGCACGGTAACGCAGGTGGATGCTGAGCTAGGTATTTCAGTACAACTCCAGCATAGCGATAACACAGTTGAACAGGCCGTGTTTATCGTGCCGCCCAATCTCGCCGCCTGGTTCAAAGCGCCGCCTGGACATTATCGCCATGCGGCGTCCGGTGTCGATATGGAAAACCCTGACTATCTGGTGACCTGGAGTATTTATCGTACCCAAGGCGAAACGGCAGATGGCCAGCATGAATGGTGGGAGTGGGTGCCCAATACCGAATCACCGCAGGTTGGACAACAGCACTGAGTTAAGATCGAGAGCCTGGTTTCTAAATCGATGTCCTTGGTACGAAGTGCGTTGCCTCCATTATCCGCATGCCGGTGCCATACAGCAGTTTGGCAAAGAGCCCGAACACGCGGTTGCTGGCGTCTAATTGCTGAAATAATTGTTCAATTTCAAGAGCCGTCAGCACTACCGGCAAACGCTGCTTGCTCTTAGGTCTGCCAATCTCCTGCAGCCATGGTAACTCCAGCTTTAGCACTTCTTTATACAGAAATAAAATAGCGCTCAAGGCTTGCCTGTGGGTAGAAGGAGAAACCTGGCGTTCGGTTGTCAGCATCGTTAAAAATGACTCAAGCTCAAGCGCGCCCATTTCCTTTGGGTCTCGCAAGCCAGACCAGCGAATGAAAAAGTGTATCCAGTACACATAAATTTTTTCCGTCGACAAACTGTAATGTTTGTAACGTAAGCATTGACGTACCTGATCTAAAAGCCGTGGTG
>JANYFV010000219.1 GCA_025359635.1 Undibacterium sp.
CAATCCTAAAGACTTCCGCAATGAGATAGTTAATTTTGTATTGCGGGCAAGAGCGCAGAATGCGGGGAAAAATCCAACCTGGACCAGTTACGAGAAATTGCGCACAGTCATAGAGAAAAAAATGTTCTCGAACACTGAAGAGTTGTTGCCGGTGATTTCCTTTAACGCAAAAGCCAGTGCTGACGATGCAAACAAACATCAGGAATTTGTCGATAGGATGGTGGCCAAAGGATATACCGCAAAACAGGTAAGGTTGTTATGCGAATGGTATCTGCGTGTCAGAAAATCTTCCTGACAAATAGTTTCATGTAGATAGCATGTAGCAAGCATTTGCGTGAATTGGCTTGGGAGACTATTTTGGTGCATTTAATAGACAGACGTGTACAGGGAAAAAACAAATCTGCCCCCAATCGTGAGCGTTTCTTACAGCGCTATAAAGGGCAGATCAAGGAGGCAGTTGCGCGTGCGATCAAGGGACGCTCTATCACCGACATAGTCAGCGGCGAGAAAATTTCTATTCCGGTAAAAGATGTCAATGAACCGACATTCGGCCATACCCATGGAGGCATCTGGGAAACCGTTAACCCAGGGAATAAGGAATACCAAAAAGGAGACCAAATTGCCCGGCCGAAAGGTGGTGCCGGCAGCGGCAAGGGTAAGGCTGGTAATAGCGATGAAATGAGCGAAGATGACTTTGTTTTTCAGCTTAGTCGTGAAGAGTTTCTCAATTATTTTTTTGAAGACCTGGAGTTGCCCAACCTGATCAAGACTCAATTGGCATCGACCACGGATTTTAAGAATCAACGCGCCGGTTACAAAACTTCTGGTACGACATCAAGTTTGCATGTGTTGCGATCTTTACGCGGTGCCTTGGGGCGACGAATAGCGGTCGGAGGAAAATCAGCTAAACGCCTTAAAGCCGCGGAAGCGGAATTGATGGAGTTACTCAAAATCACCAATGACATGAGCGATTCGCGTATCGTGATCTTGAAACAAGAAATTCATCATTTACGGACGCGCATACTTGCCATTCCTTTTATTGATCCATTTGACTTGCGTTATAGCAATCGTATTAAGGTACCTAAACCATCAACCCAGGCGGTGATGTTTTGTTTACTCGATGTCTCTGGCTCTATGGACGAACAAAAAAAAGATACCGCGAAACGATTTTTTATACTCTTGTATCTTTTTTTGACCAAGGCTTATAAAAAGATAGACGTGATCTTTATTCGCCATCATACGGCGGCTTCGGAAGTCGACGAGAATGAGTTTTTTAATTCACGGGAATCGGGTGGCACTATCGTTTCTTCAGCGCTTCATTTATTGACAACGATTATTAAAGAACGTTACGCAGGCAGTGAGTGGAATGCCTACGTGGCACAAGCCTCAGATGGCGACAATTGGGATAACGATTCAATCGCGTGTAGACAATTGCTGATCGAAACCATCATGCCTTTGGTTCAATATTATGCCTATGTAGAAATTACGGATGGAGAAGCGCAAAATTTGTGGGAAGAATATACACAGGTGCTGTCGCAGCATAGCCATTTTGCAATGCAAAAAATAAAGACGCCTGCGGATATTTATCCTGTTTTCAGAGAGCTGTTCAAGAAGCAAGGTAAATGAGGTCGGTCATGAACAGTGCGCAAAAAACCGAAAGAATCTTGAACCCGAATCGATTGCCGGAACAATCCGATTGGACCTTCGAATTAATCGAACAGGCACATGAAGAGATACGGCGTGTCGCCAAAAATTTTGGCTTGGACACGTATCCGAATCAGCTGGAAATTATCACAGCCGAGCAAATGATGGATGCCTATGCATCGGTAGGCATGCCGGTGTCGTATCATCACTGGTCCTTCGGCAAGCACTTTCTCTCCACCGAAAAAAGCTATAAACGTGGACAAATGGGTTTGGCGTATGAGATCGTCATCAACTCCAATCCCTGCATTGCTTATTTGATGGAAGAAAATAGTTTGACCATGCAGGCGCTGGTAATCGCGCATGCCGCCTATGGCCACAATTCTTTTTTTAAAGGGAACTACCTGTTTCGTGCCTGGACCGATGCCGATGCCATTATCGACTATATGGTGTTTGCAAAAAAATATGTCAGCGATTGCGAACAAAGGTATGGCGTTGAAGCGGTTGAATTGCTGCTCGATTCTTGCCACGCCTTGCAAAATTATGGTGTTGATAGGTATAAACGGCCAGCTAAATTATCCTTAGCGGAAGAACGTGAGAAACAGGAGGAGCGCGAACGCTATATGCAATCGCAGATTAATGACTTGTGGCGTACTTTGCCGCGCCGTGATGAAACAATTGCGGCATATGAAGAGCAACGTTTTCCGCCTGAGCCGCAAGAAAATATTCTGTATTTCATTGAAAAATATTCGCCCTTACTGGAATCATGGCAACGAGAGCTGGTACGTATTACGCGAAAAATATCGCAGTATTTTTACCCGCAACGTCAGACGCAAGTCATGAACGAAGGCTGGGCGACTTTTTGGCATTACACCATCTTGAATCAGCTGTACGAAGAAGGTATAGTCGGTGATGGCTTCATGATGGAATTCTTGCAAAGTCATACGAATGTGGTGTTTCAACCATCGGTAGATAGCCGCTACTACAACGGCATTAATCCCTATGCGCTAGGGTTTGCGATGATGCGCGATATCCGGCGTATTTGTGAAGAGCCAACGGAAGAGGACCGTGCCTGGTTCCCTGATATCGCAGGTTCTGACTGGCTCAAGACGCTCAATTTTGCGATGCGCAATTTCAAGGATGAAAGCTTTATTGCGCAGTATTTATCGCCGAAATTAATACGTGATTTTCACTTCTTTTCGGTATTGGATGATGATAGTAAAGAACAACTGAATATTTCGGCCATACATGATGAAAGCGGGTATCAGGCGATCAGGCAACATTTGGCCGGGCAATATAATTTAGGTAATCGTGAACCAAATATTCAGGTCTGGTCAGTAGATATGCATGGCGACCGGGCCATTACATTACGCCACTTGCAGTATCTGCGTCGTCCTTTAAATGCCCAAACCAGCGAGATGCTCAAACACGTTGCACGCCTCTGGGGCTTTGATGTTTATCTGGAAACGGTTGATCAAACCAACACCGTATTGAGTACCCAGGATTGTAAATGGGAGAAACGCAGCCGCATCAGGTAATTCATTTCCTAAACCGTTAGTGTCGTTGTTGTCTTCGCCTTGCTGTGCTAAAGCACTGTCTTCGGCTCGTCGCCTGGACACTAAGGTTTAGAAAAGGAATTACTCTATTCTGTTAGTAGCTGTGCCAGACGCAATCGGATAGAATAAGCCACCATCCACTTGACGGAGATCACTATGTATCTGGATCATGCAAAAATTTCGGCGACGCACAGCGAGACAGAACCAGACCGGCTAGAGCGACTGTACCGCGTGTATGGCTACGCGATCGCTTTGGCCGACGTGGAAGGCAATTCCGATTGCATCGTGAAATTGGCGAAATTGCATGATCACAAAGGGACATTGATGGTGCTCTGGCATGTCGCTCCGACAGAAAAGGAAAAAATTTATTTTCTGAAAGCCTGGAAGAGTAAAGTTGGAGACGAATCGACCCAAGTGGAACATGCTTTAATGCTGGAGAATTCACCGGTATCTGAAGCTGCATAATTTTGAGTCGCAAGCGCATCTCTGAGTATGCGCTTGCTATCTTAGAGAAAAGTCATACAAGTTATTGAAACTTGAGCTCTTCTATCATGGCTGACAAGCCAGCCCATCCGATTTCTATACCTATACACAAGAGTATAAAAGCAGACAGCCGCATGAGCACCATGGTGCCGACATTACCCAAAAAACGTTCCAGATTGCGGGCATAACGGTAACAAAGGTAGATGACCACTGAGGTCAGCAAAACCCCAATCGCAGAAGCAAAGCTGGTAATGAGCCAATCGACCGGCTTATTGGGCAATTGCGTACCGATCGTGATAGAAGCCGCGATGGTGCCAGGACCTACCGTAAGCGGAAAACTAAAGGGAAAAAAACTATGTTGGCGTAACTGTTCTCTGGTCCATGGCTTGGCTGCATCTGCGACCGACGTATGCAGTTTGTCTTGCCCTTGATCGTTCAATAAGCGCCAACCTGACATGGCGACTACGATACCGCCCGCGAGACGCACGATAGGTAACGAGATACCGAAAAAATCCAATACGTGGGCACCAACAAAAACCGCACCTAATAGCAAGAAAAAGCAATTGATCGCGATTCTTTTGGAGAGACGATTAGCGACAGTTTGTTCTAGTGGGCCAGTCATCGACAAAAATATCGGTGCCACGGCTATCGGGTTTAATATCGGCAATAAGGTGATGGGCACGAAGACCAAGGCTTTGGCGAAAACGATCATTTCTATACTCATATTGCATCCTTTTGTTCTTGAATTTTCATTATGCAGCAAAATTCTATGCATTGTAACGATGGAAAATAACTGATGAGACCATCAAATTGTCTGAAAAATAGCTATATTTGGATATTTGCAGCGAAAAACATCGACAATACCGTATCAAATGCGGATGGTTTGCGGATATTATTGGCGACAATGACTGGTCAGGCAAAGGGTGGACCAAGCACAAAACTGGCGATGATATGCAACCAGACTAACCCATCAACAATCATAAAAAGAGGAAAATCTCTTGAGACAAGCATCATTTCTACAGCGGCTGATACGCACCAAGTCAGTTGACCATCATGAATCTAATGAGGCGGAGTCAGGCCAACCTGGCTTGCACCGATCACTAGGTTTATTTCCCTTAACAATGATAGGCGTAGGCGCAACCATAGGCACAGGGATTTTTTTCACCATGGTTGAGGCAGTTCCCAAAGCGGGACCTTCTGTCATCCTCGCGTTTCTTATGGCGGCACTCACTGCTGGCCTGACTGCGCTGTGTTATGCCGAATTATCGGCAAGAATTCCATCTTCCGGCTCCTCGTATTCATTTGCGTATGCCACGGTCGGCGAATTTGCTGCTTTTATTGTGGCAGCTTGTCTGCTACTTGAATATGGCCTGGCGGCCAGTGCCACCGCGATAGGGTGGTCCGATTATTTAAATAATTTTTTGACCAATGCCCTTGGCTGGCAAATCCCTGAGATGTGGCGCTCGCCAATGATTGTTTCTGGTCTTAAAGGAACAGAAATTCATGCGGGACATTTTAATCTGCCGCCGGTGATACTGGTCATTATTTGCTGCTATCTGTTGTTGCGTGGTACCAAAGAATCGGCGACGGTGAATGCGATCATGGTCTTGATTAAGCTGATGATTCTGACTTTTTTTGTGACTATCGCATTTCACGGATTTAACCTTGAGCACTTCACGCCATTTTTTAAAGCTGATGATGCCATCGGGCCGGGCGGCATGAAAGGCGTTGCTGCGGCGGCCGGCACGGTGTTCTTTTCATTTATTGGCTTGGATACGATAGCGACAGCAGGTGCCGAAGTAAAAAACCCTCAACGCAATGTCCCTTTGGCGATTATGGCTGCCTTAATGATAGTGACAGTGTTCTACATGCTGGTGTCGGTGGCGGCAGTTGGTGCCCAGCCAGCCAGCATGTTTGCCGGACAAGAGGCAGGGCTGGCGGTGATATTGCAAAATGTGACTGGCAAGGCATGGCCGGCTTTGATCTTGTCGGCAGGTGCAGTCATCTCAGTATTTAGCGTTACGCTGGTGACGATTTATGGACAAACCCGGATTCTATTTGCGATTAGCAAAGACGGATTGATTCCGCAATCATTTCAAAAAGTAAACGCGCGCACCAAGGCACCTGTCAGTAACACGATTATCGTCTGCATCGTGGTTGGGATTGTGGCGGGCCTGGTTGACTCGACCTTCCTCTGGGATATGGTCAGTATGGGAACTTTGGTGGCTTTCATTGTGGTTTCAGCCGCAGTCCCTATCTTGAGGCGCAAGGGAATTGGGGCGGACCGTGCAGGTTTCCGAGTACCTTTTGGTGGCTATCTGGTTCCTTGTCTGAGCATCGCCGCGTGCTTGTATCTGGTGACGTATTTGTCTGCCGCGACCTATCGAATATTTTTTATCTGGATGGCCATCGCGATCGTCAGCTACTTCGCGTATGGTCTGCGTAATTCGCGCCTAAATAAAACTGAACAAAATTAAAAAGTAGAGGATTCTATGAAATTTATTTGCAAAGTCGTCGCTGTTGTTTTCTTGTTGTCTGGTGTGGCCCATGCTGAAACCATAGGCAGCGTCGATACTGCGTTTAACTTTATTGGACCCGATCACAAAATTGTGATTGAAGCCTACGATGATCCTAAAGTCGCTGGTATTACTTGCTATCTTTCACGTGCCAAGACCGGTGGGATTAAAGGCGGGCTAGGCCTGGCTGAAGATAAAACTGAAGCGTCGATAGCATGCCGGCAGGTCGGCGCCATCAGTTTCTCAACGCCACTCAAGCAACAGGAAGAAGTCTTCAATCAAAGCCTGTCTATCCTGTTCAAAAAACTCCGTGTGGTGCGCGTGGTGGATCAAAAACGTAATGCTCTGGTGTATTTAACCTATTCAGATAAGCTAATCGATGGTTCGCCAAAGAATAGTGTGACGGCGGTCGCCGTTGACCGCAGTATTGCTATACCAGTTAAATAAACTTATTTGTAAAGCTTCAGTACGTGTTGCGAAAAGTCAAAATTGTTTTGATGTTACTGGCGCTCGTCACGCTCTCTACGGTCTTAGCGCTCGCCTATTTTGTCGAGAATTTTAATCGCACACCACGCGAACTTGCTGCATACATCGAACCTCGAGCCTCTGGCTACAATGCCACCATAGTGGGCCTGGTGAATTGGACAGGTAAAACACTACGCGCTTTGGATCGCATGGAACCTTTGGTCGCTACGCTGCCAACTTTGAAGCTAGGTGCGCAAGCATTTGATTTAAGCCGGCCGGCAGGTAACATTATTCTTGTCACGTCGGCAGATCAAGCCAGGGCTGCTATTGCGAATGCAAATCCAGGTGACGTTATTACTTTCTCACCTGGAGTGTATAAATTTTCTGGCATCGATATTTCTGTGGACAGGGCCGGTCTGCAGGACGCCCGTATTATCGTTCGTGCTGAAGTCCCGGGTACGGTCAAGTTGCAATTATCGCTGCTTGAAGGTTTTCATATTACCGCCCCGTATTGGACATTTGAGAACTTGTATTTGCAAGGTAATTGCGAAATACAGAGCAATTGTGAACATGCTTTTCATGTGGTGGGTAATGCTCATCACTTCATCGCTCGCAATAATACAATTGTGGATTTCAATGCGCACTTCAAAGTGAGTATGGCCGATCATCAAATTCCCGATGATGGTGTGATTGAATACAATAGTCTCAGTAACTCTGAAGTGCGTCATACCGAATCGTCCGTCACTTTGGTCGATCTGGTGGCGGCTAGCCATTGGCGAATTGAACATAATTTGATTACTGATTTTATCAAAGCAGGTAGTGACAAAATTAGTTATGGGATATTTGCTAAAGGTGGTGGGCAAGAAAATCGTATTGTAAATAACCTGATTATTTGTGAGCATCATTTGCACGGTGAAGTCGGTCAGCGAGTTGGGCTATCATTGGGTGGAGGTGGAACCGGACAAGCATTCTGCCGCGATCACCGTTGCGTGACTGAACAAGACCGAGGCGTAATTGAATCCAACTTGATCATGGCTTGTTCGGACGATGGTATTTACCTGAACAAAGCGGCTGCCAGTCGTATCATTAAAAATACGCTGATCGATACAGGAGGGATTGAAGTGCGTTTTGCCGAAAGCATAGCTGATGTTGAAGGAAATCTGGTTGACGGGAAAATTCGATCTCGTGATGGCGGTTTAATACGAGCCCGTGACAATATCGATACCAAGATGCTGAGTTTATTTGTCGGATATCATCCCGTCAGGAGTTTTTTCAATAATCCCTCGATGATGGATTTAACTTGGCGCCAACGACCTGCAAACATGTCGGTATCAGCTCCGGTATCGAATGATCTCTGCGAAGGCAATAAGTTAGCTAAACTAGTTGGGGCGTTTGACGATTTTAATACTTGCCTGTTGCCAGATATGAATAGGCCGAAATGATAAGTGAAGATATTTTAGAGTGCGTTCTCATCTCATTCCATGTGAACTTAAATTCAAGAAGCCTGGCAGATTAAGCCTTCATCCGATACCAGATTAAGCCCAGCCATTCGTACATGGCGTAATGCGATCTACGCAATCCTTCCGCGCTTGGCATATAGCTAAATGAGCCTATTTCATCACGCGAAAAAAATAAAGTTGGGGCACTGGTGACACGCAAGCCCGCCTGTTCGAAGACAAGTTTGGCGCGTCGCATATGCATTGCGTCGGTCACTAACAAGATATGTGTGACACCATCTTTCTTAAGTATCTGTGCCGAATAATCGGCGTTCTCGCGGGTATTGGTTGATTGATCTTCATGCCATTTGACCGGTATCGCAAATTCGTATTCAAACACGCGCGCCATGCTCTTTGAAAATGAGTCGTCCAATATGCGTTTGCTACCTGATCCTCCCGTTACTAAAATTGGCAAGCCAGTATCACGGTATAGTTTTGCAGCGTAACGAATTCGCCCCAGCGCGATATAGTCGGGGATAGCTTGGTTGTCGTATTCCGGATTGCTCGCCAATAATCCAGCCGATAAAACGACAATCGCTTGCGCTCCGGTATTTTTGGTGGTGAGCAAAGGCTTTTCTAAATTTTCCAGGGGCGCAACCAATAACCAGGCACCCGCGCAAGTACTCAGCATCAACAAAACAATCAGGGATGTGTTGCTGATTATTTTCCCTGTTCTTGGATGCCATATTTTGATCATTCGTCCAGCGGCAATGAGTATCAAGAGGCTGACCGGCGGAAGAATCAGGGTGCGAACGACGGCCATTAGCATTACGCTGGTCATTAGATTTCTTTCTTATTGGACTTACGAAAAATCTCCCCAGCGTCGTTGCACTCGCCTCGCCGTACTAAAGTACTGTCTTCGTCGGTGCGCCTAGCTGGAACAAGTTTGCGAAAGTCCTATTTCATATATTGAACCGGGATTCAGTGCAGATTGTGCAAACTCGCATTTTAGCAAATTCGAGCGGTGAATCGCGATAAGAAATTTTTTGTCAGGCCGACTTGGCGACCCGGCTTACTCGTCTCAGTAATCGGTAAGAGGTGATGTGCGCCACAGTCTTAGCGACCGCGCACTATCCTTGCAGGCAACATGATCACAGCACGGAGTAATTCAAACACGCCGCCTACGGCAATACCCAATAATTTAAACGGTAGCAAGACCAGCCAAATTATCGGGTACAGCAATAGGGCAAGCAAGGCCAAGGGCCAACATAGGCAAAGAAGGATAAGCCAAAGAATAAAGGTCAACATTTCAGGTAGTCAGTTGAGCCAAGATACTCATCATCATAAAAAGAGCGATCGTGGCGATCAGCATTGATTCCATTTTTGTAGGGATGTTCATGATACTTCCTTTCGAGGAGGGTTGGTGTGACTAGACTGTAGCAACACAACTCTACCTACTCCAGCAGGATGCGATGAACTGCAATTTTCTTGGTTTAAGTTTGAGGTTTTTGAGGATGGATGGAGAGATGCATATCGATTTTGGCTTTGATTCTACCCACGCAATCGTCTAAAAACAATTGCGTGCCTTACAGCAAATTGTGCGTCTTTCAATCCACGAAAGATTGATGTATTGAAGTCACATCATGGCAGTCCAGAAGCTACCCATGCGATTAATTCATCAAGCACGGCCTTACCTTTGCGCGCCTCGTCACTGTTAATGATGGCAACTACAATCCAGTTAACATCGTTGACGTCGCGAACATAACCACTGATTGCGAGCGCGTTATTCAAGGTGCCAGTTTTAATCCGGGCACGCCCCTCAGCAGCCGTGCCTTTAAGTCGTTTTCGCATAGTGCCATCGACGGCAACAATCGACATACTACTGGAAAATTCGGCAAACCAATTGCTGCGCGCTCCTGCTTGCAGCAAGGCAGCGAGTTGCCGCGCACTGATGCGTTCAAGTCGCGATAAACCTGAACCATTTTCCATCACCAAGCCATCATCGTGTATACCTTGCCGGGCAAACCAGGCATGCACTCGTGCATCCGCCGCTTGCAGATGATCGGCATAATTTTTAGCGTTAGTCGATTCTGCCCCAAGCGTCAGATACAAAAAGCGCGCCATGCCGTTATCCGATTGTTTGTTAACGATGCGTATGGTGTCGGCAAGAGTTTCTGATTGACGTTCAGTTAATAGCGTAGCGCCAGAAGGCGTAATGCCATCGCGCACTGAGCCTTGCCAACTGCCATCAAGCTCGATCCAGAGCGCCCTGATCATGCTGGCGATATACGTATTGCGATCGAGAATATTCAAGTGCGTACTGATTTTGCAGTTGCGCGGAAAGCCGCCGTTAAGCGCAATTTCTATTTGACGATTTTTTGTTACCTCCAGAGTCGGTGGCAGCCAATCACTAGCCCATTCCTGGCAAGAACGCTGATTCAAGCGCAAGTGATTCGCGAGTTTGACATTGGCCAATGGGGTCAATAAACGTGTCGCGATATTGTTGGTACTCGATTCAAGTTGAATCGAAGTGAGGTTGCTGTGGATGAGCAAGGCATCCGGAATCACGTTGTAATACGCATCGGGAGTTTCATCGAATTGCGCAACACCAAGATCCAGACGTGTGGGCTGAAAATAACTGCGATCAAGAATAATGTCGCCCTTGATCTTGCGTAGGCCAAGCTGACGCAAATTGCGCAGCATCATACTGAGTTTATCCCAGGTCAAATTCGGGTCGCCACCGCCGCGCAGATACAGATTGCCACGCAAGGTTTCATGTTGGACGAGGCCATCGCTAAGCACTTGAGTCTTCCAGCGAAAAGTCGGCCCGAGCTCTTCCAGCGCGATCAAACTAGTGACCAGTTTCATGGTCGAAGCAGGGCTCACTGCTTGTTCAGAATTAAGTGCCAGCACTGGTGTGGTCCCGGCCATTGGCTTTACCAGCAGGCTGAGTGAACTGGTTGGTAATGCTGCCTTTTCTAATGCGGCAGCTATGCTCTGTGGGAGCTTGTCTTGCGCGGTGGCATTTGTAGAGATTAGAGCTGCGAATAGGAGGACGAGTGGCTTGAACATGGATTGATATCTGCGGTAGGTTTGTTCAGTATTGTAGAGCAATAATCTTGAGGATATCCAGTACAGTAATTGTTGTTGGCCGTACTTCGTAGAGGCAAGCCGGGTGTGGCCCGGCGGCCACTTACTTTTCTTTGCTTCGCCAAAGAATAAGTAAGAAAAATCGTTCCATTCTCATTTTTTGACTTGCGCAAGCGGGAGCCCTTAGGGTAGCGAAGTGCGGTCGTTTTTTGATGAGACAAAAAAGCTAAGTAGCCGCCGGTCTACCACCGGCCGGTAATCCCAAATAAGCGTTACGGATATTTCACCGCAAATTTCACCGCAACGCTTACCGAGCAAACAAAAATAAAATCAACCACAAGCCCCGACATATCCGCAAGACACACAACGACTACATCCATCAATTTTTTGCAAGGCATGCGCCCCGCAATCAGGACATTTTTTGCCCGTCGCTACATAGGTAATAGGCGCAGTCTCTGCTTCGTAAGCCAGATCGTCCATGCCATACGCTAACGTCTTGTTCTTGTATTTTTCTGCCAGAACTTTGATTGGGACTTGATTTCCGCCACCATCGAGGAAGCCGCGTTTCATCAGGATGCGTTGCAGCGAATAGCCAATAGCGGCGACTTCCGATTCATGGAATAGCGGTGCTTGTGAACCATCTTCTTTGGTGATCATGCCGCAGCGTACCGTGCCTTTGTCCCACACCACTTCGCGCATATCGGCCAGTGCCTTGGCGATCGATCCGCCTGAACGCGCTGCCATCGACAGCAGACGCATACTCGCTGAGATCCATTGCTGGCCGTCGTTCTTTTGTCCGGCTGGCATGAAGAACTCAAACGGCCGTTCTATCGTCACGCGCTCGCCGCCTACCGTGCCTTGGATGTGGATGAAGCTGACTGTCAAGTAGACGGTTTTTTTGCCTTCGTAAGTCATGTACTGCACTTTGGAGGTGACCGATTCCAGGTCGCCAAACGGGCGGCCGTCGAATTGCTTGCGCAGCAGATCATCGTCCGGCACGGTATTGAGTGCAACCGGTGCCGCTTCTGTGGCAACGGACAAGACACTGCCTAAAATGCTATTTGGCCGATAGGTAGCCAGGCCTTTGAGGCCAGCACGCCATGCGTCCATATACAGATTCTGGAAATCTTCGTAAGGATAATCGGCAGGCACATTCACAGTTTTTGAGATCGCAGAATCAATGAAGGGCTGGACAACTTCCAGCATCTTCATGTGATCGCTGGCTGACATATTCAGCGCGGTGACAAACGGTGCCGGCAGTTTGCTATCGTCTGAAACATCGTTACCCAGATGGCGATACAGGCGCCAGGCGTGATCTGCCACTTCATAGATTTTGCTATCGCCGACGGCCATGCGTTTCTTGCGATTGTAGACCCACGAGAACGCTGGCTCGATACCGTTCGAGGCATTATCGGCAAAGGCCAAAGTGATGGTGCCGGTCGGTGCGATCGAGAGTAAATGCGAGTTGCGCAAACCATGTTTGGCCATCGCTGTGCGTATGGTTTTTGGCAGGCGCTTGGCGAACACACCGGCTAAATATTTGGTGCTGTTAAATAGCGGGAAGGCGCCTTTTTCTTTGGCTAAATCTATCGATGCCAGATAAGAGGTATCGCGCATGACTTCGGATATTTTCTGCGCCAGTTCACGGCCGGCATCGGAATCGTAACGCAGACCCATCATCACCAGCGTGCTGCCCAAACCTAAATAACCCAGACCGATACGGCGCTTCGACATGGCTTCGGCTTTTTGCTGCGGCAGTGGCCAAGCAGTGGCTTCCAGCACGTTGTCTAACATGCGTATCGCGAGTGTGACTACAGCCTGGAAATTTTCGAAATCAAAATGCGGATTGTTGCCGAAAGCGCCTTTGACAAAGCGTGTCAGGTTGATCGAGCCCAGACAGCAGCAGCCGTAATCGGGCAAAGGCTGTTCAGCGCAAGGGTTGGTCGCTTCGATAGTTTCGCAGTAATACAAATTGTTTTCTGCGTTCATGCGCGACAGGAACAAGATGCCTGGCTCGGCGTGATCGTAAGTCGATTTCATGACTTCATCCCACAAATCACGCGCCCTTACTGTTTGATGTACCCAGAGGCCATCTTCACGCTGGTAGGCACCGGCTTCTTTCTTTTCGTCACCTGGTTCTGCCTTATGCACCAGACAGAAATCGGTGTCGTTAGCCACCGCATTCATGAACTCGTCGGTCACGCCGATGGAGATATTAAAGTTGGTCAAACCGCCCTTGTCTTTGGAACGGATGAATTCAAGAATGTCTGGATGGTCGCCGCGCAACACGCCCATTTGCGCACCGCGACGCGCACCAGCTGATTCTACCGTTGAGCACGATGCATTGAATACCTGCATGAAAGAGACCGGGCCGGAAGCACGCGAACGGGTGCCACGTACGATCGCGTCTTTCGGCCGTATGGTAGAGAAATCATAACCGACACCACCGCCACGTCGCATGGTTTCTGCGGCATCAGACAGCGCGGTATAAATCCCGGGTTTGCCATTGACGGTGCTAGAGACAGAATCGCCAACCGGCTGCACGAAACAGTTAATCAGGGTCGCATGCAGATCCATCCCTGCAGCGGAATTGATACGGCCAGCAGGGACGAAACCGTTCTTTTGCGCCCACAAAAATTTTTCTTCGTAATAGGCCTGAAAATCTGGCTGCTCTACGCTGGCCAGGGCACTGGCGACGCGCGCTTGTACATCTTGTATGGTCGCTTCTTCGCCTTTGGCGTATTTTTCCAATAAGACATCAAGGGAGATTTCTTGTGGTGACATTTCAGTCAGACCTAGCATTTTTTCGTTAGCGTTCATCGATGTTTTTTTAGTTGGTGGTGTGATAATTGTGCAGGAGTTCGGCGGAATTGCAGCAATTTAATGAAATAAATCGGGTTCTTATTGCTCTCGTGGTAAGGATAATTTCAAGATGTGAAACAGAGCAATCCGGGAGCGAGTTTGTCGAAATAAGTCGTCGAAATATTTGCAGCATTTTGCGCCAAGATTCGTTGATCATTATAACCCCGAGCTTCGTTATTTCCTTGACCCGTCTCAAGAAATTTCCCTCAAAAAGAAGACATCTACTGGTGCTGCATTTATGATAGAGCGGATTAATTTTGTTTGAAAAAGGAGTGCAATTGTGATCATTTCCAGCTACGCAGATTTACTTGCCGCCACTGTAGTACAGCCACAGCCGCAGCGTTTATTGTTCATGTTTGCTAAGGCAGAATTGTCGTCTGGGAAAACACTTGCTCAGAAGCCAGTAAGTGAAAATCAACATGGTGGTGAACTCAGGGCCGTGATGTGTGTCGATAAATTGCCGGCGGAATTAAGTAATTTCCCTGGTTTGGTTGCCGAATCAAAACATACGGGCAAGACATGGGATGTGGTCTTTATCACCAGCATGTCAGGGCAGGAAGGATTGGCACCTACCAGCGATGCGGCCAGCCGTCCTTTGGATATGATGGTGGAGTCTTTGCGTAACGGCAATATCGGCAATTATCTGGCCTTTAATCAGGCTGGTGAGCTGCTGCAGTTTTCTTAAGGAAGCGCGAACGTGATCGTCATCTCCGCATTCGCAAGGAATGCGAAATTCTTAAGGACGCGCGCATGTGATCGTCATCCCCGAATGTTGTAATCGGGGATCCAGCGTTCAAGCTAGGTCGTACGAAGAACGCCTACTATGTCGCTTCGCGAATGAATTGAAAGCTGGATCCCCGCATTCGCGAGGACGACGGAATTCTTAAGGAAGCGCGCATGTGACCGTCATCCCCGAATGTTTTAATCGGGGATCCAGCGTTCAAGCTAGGTCGTACGAAGCACG
>JANYFV010000320.1 GCA_025359635.1 Undibacterium sp.
CCGAGCGCTGTCATGAATTGGTCTACATCGCTTACGGGAAAATTCTGGCGCACGGCACCGAGCGTGACATCATCGACAACGCCAAGCTCAAGGTTTGGTCGATTCAAGGCGATGGCGTACAAACCTTGTTGGCACCGTTGAAGTCAGCACCGGGTGTCTTGAGTGTCGCTGCATTTGGCAATGCCGTGCATGTGGCAGGTCTGGACGAGGACTTGGTATTGCAGGCTTTGGCAGTGCTACAGCGTCAAGGAAATATTCGCATCGAAGCCAGCCGTGCCAATTTAGAGGACGTGTTTATTAGCCTTATCGCGGCGACACCAGACAATTTTAAGCAGGACAAGACAGCTGCGCACAAAGGCAAGGTGCCAGCATGAGCCGCTTTTCTTTCGCTCGCACGGCAGCGGTGTTCATCAAAGAATTTCAACAAATGATGCGCGACCGACTAACCTTTGCAATGGCAGTTGGCGTACCGATTATGCAGTTAATTTTATTTGGCTATGCCATCAACACCGACCCAAAAGGCCTGCCGACCGTCCTGGTCAATCTGGATAACGGACCGATGGCGCGCAGCTTTGTGGCAGCACTGCAAAACACCGCTTACTTCCGCATTGATTACACGGTGCAAAGTGAACGTGAGGCGGATGCCTTGGTGGAAAACGGCAAAGTGCAATTTATGGTGGTGGTGCCACCGCACTTCTCGCAAAACATCATTCGTGGTGAAAAACCTAGCGTATTGGTATCCGCCGATGCCACCGACCCTTCTGCCTCGGGCAACGCGATTGCCGCACTCAATGGCATGGCAACGCAAGCACTACGCAATGACTTAGTCGGGCCGCTGCGCTCTTTGCAAAACAACGCCGCCCCTTACGAAATCCGCGTGCACCGGCGCTACAACCCCGAAGGCTTATCGCGTTACAACATCGTGCCCGGTCTGATCGGCACCATCCTCACCATGACGATGGTCATGCTAACCTCACTTGCCATGACCCGAGAACGCGAGCGCGGCACCATGGAAAATTTACTCGCCACACCAGTGCGACCAGCCGAAGTCATGGTCGGGAAAATTCTGCCCTATGTAGTGATGGGCTATATCCAGCTCAGCGTCATCATGGCGGCCGCCTTTGCAATATTTGAAGTGCCGATGGAAGGCAACATCTTTCTGTTATTGAGCCTGATCGGGGTTTTTATCATGGCTAATCTGGCGGTCGGATTTACTTTTTCGACGATCGCAAAAAATCAGCTACAGGCCATGCAGATGACCTTCTTTTTCTTCCTACCGTCGATACTCTTGTCAGGCTTCATGTTCCCTTTCCGCGCCATGCCGGAATGGGCACAAGCCCTGGGCGAAGTCTTACCGCTAACGCACTTTTTACGTATCGTGCGCGGCATACTTTTAAAGGGAAACAGCATGGCGCAACTTAGCCAGGAGTTATGGCCTATGTTGGCGTTCTTGTTGGTAGCTGGTTTTGTCGCCTTAAAACGGTATCGGCAGACCTTGGATTAGCGGTACTTCCCTGTACAATTTTCTGAAGTGAATTGAAGAATATTATTCTCCGGAATAAACCACATATTGCATTGCGTTTACTTCGTTTCAACTCAGATTTTCCATTGAGACAGGGGCAAGCATTTGGCGAGTTGACTAGCTAGGCACGACGACTACGACGCAGACTGCATTCTGCCAGGAGTAACAACGCCAGGCAGCTCGCCAGAATTGCAATTGCCACTGTAGCGTTCGCACTCAAAGCGCGATGGTATTATAGCTGCAAAAGCCACACGCCATCAGCGTTCTTCCGTTATACGATAAAACGTCGAAAACCGGGAATAGACTGCACAAGACTTACAAAAAAACCTGGGCATTTGCGCTTCGTATCTTTCTTGTCATTGAGATTCGTATTGTCTGCTAAGTTCAAACACAAGTAGCATATTGATGCCTGACATAGTTGCATTGAACAGATACAATCGGGCATACGAAGTTATACCTAGCCGTACCTATTCAGACTCGTTACCGCCTCCTATAAAAATTCGACAAAACTAACACTCATGCGCAAAAAATTACTAATTTCGATTTCAGTATTGTCCCATTGGATGAGCGACTTTCTTCCGGGCGCGATGGCGATTAACCGAAGCGAAAGAGTCCGTGCGTGCTGCGGTGCTTTGATCGGCATATTGGTGACTGCATTGGTGAGCCGCGCTTATCTAGGCAATCCGCAAGACTTGCCATTTCTAATTGCGCCCATCGGTGCATCTGCTGTCTTGCTGTTCGCTTTACCATCCAGTCCTCTGGCGCAACCCTGGTCTATCTTGGCTGGCAACATACTGTCTGCTGTGGTTGGCGTGGCCTGCGCGCAGTTGATGGGCAATACACCGATTGCTGCGGCATGTGCGGTGGCTGGTGCAATCGGGCTGATGTTTGCTACCCGTTGCCTCCATCCGCCAGGCGGTGCGATTGCCCTTTCGGCAGTACTTGGCGGCACATCTATTCACGCACTAGGATTTTATTATGTGTTGGCACCGGTCGGGCTCAATTCTCTTCTTTTGCTACTGCTGGCCATCGCTTTCAATAATTTTACCCGCCATACATATCCACACAAACAGCAAGCGCATAAGAAAAGCATACACAAGACCGAGGACATTGCACCCACCGCCAGGCTCGGCTTTAACGCCGCGGATCTGGATACTGTAATCAAACAATACAACGAGGTTCTCGACATTAGCCGCGACGATCTGGAATTTCTATTTACTCAAACTGAGATGCAGTCATATCGGCGTCGCTTCGGCCAGATTAGCTGCGCCGATATCATGTCCAGAGACATCATCAGCGTCGAATATGGAACCTTGTTGGAAGATGCCTGGCTGCTATTGCGCAAGCATAAAATCAAGGCGCTGCCAGTATTGGATGCAGCGCGCCGGGTAATCGGCATTATCACGCTGGTCGATTTCATGAAACATGCCAACCTCGACGTGTATGCAGGATTTGAATCCAAGCTGCGCACTTTCATCAAACGCACGACCGAAGTTCACTCCAAAAAACCCGAGGTCGTCGGGCAGATCATGACGACACATGTGCACACTGCAAATGAAGATAGAAATATCGTTGAGTTAGTGCCTTTACTATCCGATAAAGGCATGCACCATATTCCTATCATTGACAAAGAAAGACGATTGACGGGAATCGTGACGCAATCAGATCTGGTCGCCGCTTTATATCGCGCACGTCTGACTGAGTCGTAAGAGCTATGACTAAGCTAGTACGCTCGCTTGCGACTAATTTCGTTTAAAAACGAAGACAAGCACCAGCAGCGCCACGAGAAAAACAACACCAAATACAATCAATTTTTGCTTTGAAGGAAAAGCTGAACTTTCACGATTTGCGCTTTGCTCCGACTTCGCCTCCCCTTCATCAAGCGCAATCAAGGCCACCAAAGGAGCAGCGTCGAGCTTGAGAATTTTGGCATAGGCGCGGATAAAACCACGCACTACGGCTGGCTCTGGCAATGCGGCGTAATCATCCGCTTCCAGCGCGACTATTTGACGCGTGGCCAGTTTTAATTGTGCTGCGACTTGTTCGACGGTCCAGCCCATGGAGCCTCTGGCTGAGGCTAGTTTAGTGCCCGGCGAGAGTGCGATTCTGGCGGCTTCTGTGGCTAAAATTTCGGCGGCGATAGGCTGGCCTAATCGAGACTCGATTAATTCCTGGTATTGAAAAGTACCTGTCGCTTCCGACAGTACCGGCTCGTCTGGTACAGAATCACTCATCAATTCCCTCGTGTTAATAGATCAATGTAGGTTAAATTTCTTAGCAACTATACCATCGATAGGTATGGTCGATTTTGCTCTGGCTTCAACTCTGGGCAATCGCATGAAACTATTGTGAATCAAACGAAAGACAAAAGAATTAGCCGCAGAGGCGCAGAGAGCGCAGAGAAAGGCAAAAATCAAGTTTATCTCTGTGCTCTCTACACCTCTGCGGCGAGTTTTTGTTGAGGTTTTCATGTTTTTTCAAGGATTTCTCTCGTGATCTCTTTCATGCGATTGCCCTGGACTTCAACTATGTTATCTCAATGTTTTGGACTAATTCGGTCTGCGTGGCATTCGTTACAATTACGCGTTACGTCAGCTTCATCGATGCATCAAGTTAAGGTGTATATTTACCAGCTGAATTTAACGCCAAACGACCGTATTGAAAGAAACTCAATGGATAAAGACATGTTTGATTTATTGGTGATTGGTGGCGGCAGCGGCGGTGTGCGCGCGGCGCGCATGGCGGCACAAACCGGTGCGCGGGTCGCCTTGATCGAGGGCGGCGCTTTGGGCGGCACTTGCGTCAATGTAGGTTGCATTCCTAAAAAACTCTACAGCTACGCGGCGCACTATGCCCAATCCTTTGAAGAGGCGCATGGCTATGGCTGGAGCATGGCCGACAAACCGCGCTTTGATTGGGAGCTGCTCAAAACCAATCGCGCTAGAGAAATTTCTCGCCTCAACGGGATTTACTTAAATCTGCTGAACAATGCGGGGGTACAGATAATTACCGGTTGGGCGCACCTGCTCGATGGCCACACAGCAGAAGTTAACGGAGTGCACTATTGCGCCAGACATATCCTGATTGCCACTGGCGGTACACCTTCAGTACCTGCGATTGAAGGCTGGGAACATGTCATCACCTCGAATGAAATATTTGACCTGACGCCCTTCCCCAAGCGTCTGCTGGTGGTGGGCGGGGGCTATATCGCCTGTGAATTTGCCTCCATCTTCAATGGCCTTGGCGCACAGATAATTCAGTTGTATCGCGGCGCGCAAGTGTTACGCGGCTTTGACGACGATGTACGCGAGTTTCTGGCTAGCGAGATGGGCAAGGCTGGTGTCGATTTACGTCTCAATACCGAAGTGGCTAAGTTGGTGCGCACGGCCGAGGGTATCAATGTGAGCTTAAAAGACGGACAAACTCTGTGCGTAGATGCGGTGCTGTATGCGACTGGCCGGGTGCCGAACGTGCGGGGTCTGGAGCTCCAGGAGGCCGGCGTCAAACAGAGTGACGACGGCGCGATTATCGTGAATGACCAGTATCAGTCGTCCAATGCAACGATTTATGCACTAGGTGACGTGACCGCCCGGGTTCAGCTTACTCCGGTCGCCTTAGGCGAAGCGATGGCATTGGTTGACCATTTGTTTGGTAACAAGCTGCGGCAGATGGCATATGACTTTATTCCTACTGCCGTTTTTACCCATCCAAATATTGGCACCGTGGGATATGGCGAAGCCGAAGCGCGCAAAAAATTCAGCAAAATACGCGTCTACCGCAGCGAATTTAAGGCGCTCAAACATACCTTAAGCGGCAGCACAGAACGCACTTTGATGAAACTGATCGTGGACGATGCCAGCGACCGTGTCGTCGGCTTGCATATGGTAGGTGCAGACGCCGGAGAAGTAGTACAAGGATTTGCTGTAGCGATGAAGGCAGGTGCCACCAAGGCGGTGTTCGATAGTACGATAGGCATTCACCCAACCGCAGCAGAAGAATTTGTGACCATGCGGGTTGCCGTAGGTGAGTAAAATGAGCGGATTTGCGCTAAATAGTTAGACTCGCAAAAATCGATAAGGAACTGGCACAATTGCGCAAATATCGCCTATTTTGCGAGATGAAGTTAATCTGTCATACTCTCAGGCAACATAAATTTTTTAGCGACAGACCTTTGTTTTCGGAATACTTACTATGATCAGAATTACCGTCGTTTCTTACAATAATCTAGCACCAACTTCAGCCATTTCTGCACTTTTTGGGTCTGAACAAGGCAGCATAGGCCGCAGCGACGACAATTTTTTGGTTTTGCCTGACCCCCAGCATTGCGTCTCGCGTGCCCAAGCAAAAGTATGGAGCGACGGCACGCACCACAAACTCATCAATATTAGTTTAGCCAATCCCATCCTGATCAATGATCAAGAAATCGAGCCGGAACGCGAAGTTGCCATCCACGCGGGAGACCAGATAAAAATAGGCTTATATCTGCTGAGCGTAAATTCCATAGAGCCTGACGAGCTTGGCACAAGTACCGATCCCGCAGCGACTATAGCGCCAATAAGTAAGCCTGAAACTGATCGCGTAACTAGTCCAGCATCCGATCCCCCATTAGAGCGAAAAAATGCACCCAAAAATGCGCCGGGCCATGAACGGCGCACAAAAATGACTACTGTACCGCCGGCCCTTGCATCCAAGACCAAGACCTCGATACAGCCGCCACAATACCTATTGCGTAAAGACGGCATGCCTGGCTATATACAAGACATGTTTCCGGCGACAGAACCGGTTGAAAGACGATTGCAGCCTAGCTCGCCCATTTCTGCGCCACTGTCTTCATCAAGCGCTCAGGCACCGAGTTTGACAGTTCAGGAAGCATCGATCGCTCAGCCGCCCTTGTTTACCTCGCCTGCGCTGGAATTACCCACGTCCGCCAACGAACTATTGCAAGCCTTTTTAAATGGTGCCGGGCTTCCCGAGCTCAACCTCTCCTCCGGGTTAACACCTGAACTGATGGAAACATTGGGGAAGCTGGTCGCCACCTCGGTCAAGGGGACAATGGAATTAATCTCACAGCGCGCCTTAGTCAAACGCGAAGTCAATGCAGAAGTGACAATGGTGGTGCTACGCAAAAATAATCCTTTAAAATTTTTCCCTGATAGCCAGACCGTATTGACGCAAATGTTGCGCAAAAAAATGCCCGGTTTTATGACACCACCAGAGGCAATGGACGATGCGTTTGTCGATTTGCGAGCACATCAGCTAGCGGTTGTGGTTGGGATGAAGGCCGCAATGGACGCCTTACTTAAAAAATTGCACCCTATCGGCATCACCAATAATGTTAATGCCCCTACCCTGCTCGACTATATCAACCCCGCACGTCGCAAGGCGGCGTTGTGGGATCAGTACTCAATAATTTTTAACAGCATTTCTCTGGAATCGAAAGATGAGTTTCAATCCTTGTTTGGTAAAGAATTTTTAGCTGCCTACGAGAATGAAATCGAACGCTTTAAACAAGACACCCACTCTGCAAACGGCACACAACTATCGTGAGCGATACCAAAACTGCCCCTAAGTTGGGCCTGGATGTAGCGCACATCACAGCTATCGGGGGCAGATCATCCAATCAAGACGCCCTAGCCTGCGCTAGCGAAGACGACCTTAGCTGTTTTGTAGTGGCAGACGGTACCGGTGGTCATGAAGGTGGTGAAATTGCCGCTAATCTAGTGACGACTGGCATCATAGAAAAATTTAAACAAGAAGCATCGTTTGGTACCCGTGCGCTAAAATCTTATGTCAATTGGGCGATGAATCAGGTCGCTAAAAGCCAGGCGCTCAAAGAAGAACTCAGCAATATGAGCGCAACGGTGGCGACTGTCTTGATCGACCATAATAATCGCTGCGCCCTGTGGGCACATTTAGGCGACACCCGGATTTATTTGTTTCGCACAGGTAAAATCAAGCAGTTGTCGAAAGACCACAGCATCGCCCAGAGATTGGTCGACGCTGGCTACATAGACACGGCGCAAATACGATCGCATCCTCAACGTAGCGTACTGTTCGCCGCGATCGGCGCACAAGGCGACACTACGCCCGATATCACCTCAGAAGCGGTAACACTACAAGAAGGTGATGCATTTTTCATTTGCACTGACGGCTTTTGGGAATGGGTAGAAGAGCATGAGATGGAAGAAAGTCTCACAAACGCACAGAGCAGTAGCGAATGGTTAGGTAGAATGAATATCATTGCCGAACAGAATATTGGCACTTCAAGTGCTAATAGAGACAATTTTTCGGCGTACGCGATTCGACTTCATAATGTCCTGGAGCTTAGTTAAGACGGTGTTTTGCGACACCGATGAATTTCAGCAATTTCCTATTATTTATTTCGAGTAAAGCTTGAACACAGAAAAAATCATCACTACCCCGAGTTCAGCTCCGGTGCATCCTGGTAGCGAGAATTGTCTCGCTATCGGCACGCGCTTGAACGACTTTGAGATCACCGGTGTACTTGGTGAAGGTGGATTTGGCATTGTGTATCTGGCGTTTGATCACTCCTTACAACGTACCGTTGCCATCAAAGAGTATATGCCTGGCACCCTTGCCGGCCGCGCAGGTGACGACAGTGTGGCTGTGCGCGCCGAACGGCACAAAATTACTTTTGATGCAGGCCTGAAAAGTTTCATCAACGAGGCGCGTCTGCTGGCGCAATTTGATCATCCTTCGTTGGTCAAAGTGTATCGATTCTGGGAAAAAAATAAAACCGCCTACATGGCGATGCGCCATTACCATGGCGACACCCTCAAAGACATCATCAAAAATCGACCTGAGCTGATCACCGAAGCCTGGCTTAAATTTATTTTCAAACAGATTTTAGAAGCCCTGGACACACTTTACAAAGCCAAAATTTTGCATCGCGATGTCTCGCCCGACAATATTATCGTGCAAAAAAATGGCGATGCAGTCTTGCTCGATTTCGGCTCGGCGCGCCAGATTATCGGCGACATGACGCAGGGATTAACCGTCATTCTGAAGCCCGGGTATGCCCCGGTAGAACAATATTCGGACGGCGATGACATGCAGCAAGGCCCATGGACCGATATTTATGCGCTAGCGGCCGTCATGTATTACGCGATCCTGAAAACCCCGCCACCTATGGCCGTAGCGCGCATCGTAAAAGACTCTTTACTACCTTTGCATCAGGGAAATTACCCGGGATTCAGTGCAAAATTTCTGCTCGCAATCGACAAGGGCCTGGCGATTCAGCCCAAAGACCGTCCACAGAGTATGGATGAATTCCGTCGACGTTTAGGCATCAGCGCATTTGTTTCGGCGCGCAATTCGCGTAGCGCCGGTGCCGTCCATAGCGTCGAAATATTAAGTGAAACGGATGAAGTCGCCAAACTTGCGCACATCAAGAATGCACCGTATACAAGTTCGGTATTAAGCGCCCGCCACGATGATGACGAAAGCGCGCAGACAAGAAAATTTGCTTTGACTGCCCTGAGCCGCCCCGTAGTTGCCGCTGCCAGCCTGGCGCTGGTACTCGTGATCGGCTTGGGCATCTATTTATCCAAACGAGATGACAATATTAAGACCGCGGCACCGCCACCTCTGACAGCAAAGGCCACGTCCAAGCAAGTCCTGCCGGCAATTCCACCGAAAATCGCAGCGCAAATCACACCGCAAATTGATCAAGAAAAATTAACATGGAATAAGCTAGTCGACGACAAAAATAGTAGCGCTAGCTTAGAAACACTGATTGCATTTTTGCAGCAATATCCGAATGGACAATTTGCCGATGCAGCGCAAGCGCGAATTGCTCAATTGGATAAGACAAAGTCGCCAACCGCCACGTCTAACAGCAAAAAGCAAGAGAAAATAGGTGCCAGGCTCAGCATCAAATTGATGATTAAACCCTGGGGTACGGTTTTTGTGGATGGAGTGCAAATGGGTGCTAGCCCGCCCTTAAAAAATTTGAACTTATCCGAAGGCAGGCATAAAATTAGAGTGACGAATCCGGGCTTCCCTGATTTTGTCAACGAAGTCAATGTCAGCAAAAACAATACCCCAGCTATTGCACACGAATTCAACTCAAAATAAGTGCAAATTTAAAGACCAGAATGAAGAACATTGACCGACATTACAAACACGCCTTGCTGGTGCTGGCTTGCGGATTCATGCAAGCCTGCGAGAGCCCGCAGATAGCCGCCCCGGTACCGGTGACAGTGCAAAAACCCGCGGTAAAAAAAGAAGTCAAACCCGCAAGCACAACCACACCTGCACAAGCACAAACAGCGATAGAAGCGCCGCGTGCACCTGTCAGCAATGCTGACGTATTAGCTTTAAAAGAAGGGATAGCCTTGTACAACGACGGTGATTACAACGGCACCATTAAGAAATTAGCCAACGCGACAGAAATCTGGTCTAGTCACAACAAATCACTGCAAGTAAGCGCATTAAAGTACATGGCCTTCAGTTATTGCGTCACATCCAGGGCGCAACTTTGCCGTCAACAATTTGAACGCGCACTCAAGATAGATCCTGGCTTTGATTTATTGCCAAGCGAGATCGGTCATCCGATTTGGGGACCGGTATTTTTGAAAGCTAAAAAGCTAAAATAATTGAACAGCAGCTAAATTATTTACCCACCGCTACCACAGGTGCCTGCCACAGGTGCCTGCCATTGCGCCAGCCAAGCTTCCAGCTCGTCCGAAGGCATAGGTCTATTCATGAAGTAACCTTGCCCCTGATCACAGCCTAAATTTGCGAGCAGATGCCACACTGCTTCATTTTCTATACCTTCAGCGACCACGCGCAGGCCCATGTTGTGGCCGAGGTCTATGGTTGAGCGAACTATCTTGGTATCGTCTATATCTTTTTCCATATTCAGGACAAACGATTTATCGATTTTTAATTCATCAACCGGCAAGCGCTTCAAGTACGCCAGTGATGAATAGCCCGTACCAAAATCATCAATAGACAAATCAAAACCCATCACATGTAAGCCATGCAATGTTTGCTGCGCGCGTACCGGGTCATCCATGATTGAGCTCTCGGTAATTTCCAGGCAAAAGGAGCTGGATTTGACCTGATAGTGGTCGAGAATTTGTCCAAATTTTGTGGTCAGATCTTGATCCAATAAATCCCTTGTAGATAAATTGACCGAGATTTTAAGGTGGATTCCTTTGTTGCTTAATTCGCGACACAGATGTGCCGATTGCTCCATCATCCAGCGTGTCAAGACACGAATAAAGCCGGTTTGTTCTGCAAATGGGATGAAACTATCCGGATACACCATACCTTTTTCCGGATGCACCCAACGCACCAGCGATTCGATGCCGACCACTTTTCCTGTCGCCAGCAATAATTTAGGTTGTACATACAGACGGAACTCGTTTCTATCGATGGCGCATCTCAATTCACTTAACAAAGATAAATTTTGCTTGCTGGATTGATCTATCGCAACGTGATAAACCACCGCACCATCGTTGCGTTGCTTGGCTGCGTACATCGCTGTTTCAGCCAAACGTAAAATGCTGTCAGCGTCACTGCCATGTTCTGGATAACTGGCAATCCCTAATCCTGCCCCTAAATCTACTGTTTGATCTTCAATTGACAGTGGCGTCTCAAGAGAAAAAAGAATTTTATCGCCAACATCTTTTGCCTGTGTAAGACTAGCACCTGGGAGCAAAACGGCAAATTCATCGCCCCCGAGTCGCGCTACCGTGGCCTTGGATTTTTTTGCTCCACCGCTACTTTCAACAACTAATTGCACACGCTGTCCAACTTCGCACAGCAGGGCATCGCCAAAAGCGTGTCCCATCACGTCATTGACATATTTAAAACGGTCCAGATCCATCATCAGGACGCAGCATCCCTCATCATATAATTTGGCTTGCGCTAACGCATTTTCAAGCAGGGCAAGAAATTGCGCTCTGTTTGGCAAGTTCGTCAACGCATCCCAATACGCTAGTCTACGGATCTCAAGCTCACGTTTGGATATATCCTCACGCATGGTATCGAAGGCTTTGGCGAGTTCACCGATTTCATCATCGCGCTTAATATCGATATTGGCCTGATAGTTACCTGCACCAAGCAACTTGGCGGTTTCAGCTAATTGCTCCAAGGGTTGAGCAATACGTTTGGCGGTAAACACACTGCCGGCTAATGCCAACCCAAAACCAAGAAAGGTCAACACTAACAATGTCCACTGCAATTTATCGTAAGGGGCAATCGCTTCGCTGAAAGAACGCATCAAGATAACATTGGCAGTTTGCCCGGCGTCCTGGCCAATCTGCAATAAGCGCGCGCGATAGATGCTGCCGCCGACATCAAGATCCAAAACCATGGACGAGGCCGTTGATACTTTGGGTAATTGCTGAACGATGCTATCTGTCGTTGCATTGTCGATGGTAGAGGCAACCGTCACCCAGGATTTTTCTTGCCCGTGCGTTAATATCGATACCTGCAACGAAGACAATTCCAACATTTCAGTGGCAATTTTTTTATCAATCGGAAAAGCCATGACGACCCAGCCAACGATGATAGGTGCCTTGACAGGTACAACCACGATCTGCGAAGGCGAAATGCCGACGATGGTGGTACCAACCGGGCTGCCACCTTGTTCTGCCTGATCGATCAGTTGGAGCACCAGATGTTCGAGCTCATCATTCGATTTTTTGTTGGTGGAGGCCTTGATCTTGCGCTCGGTGCCGATCAACATTGCCAACGAGGCCTGCACACGGTTGCGTTGATTGTCTAACGCCGATTCTATGGTCTCGCTATCATCATCTGCAATGGCGCTTTTAAAACCGGTGTCTGCGGCCAGCAACCGAGCGCTTTGCGCAAGCTTTTGGGCATTTTGTTCGAGCAGTCGATTAAATACCCGCTCTGCTAGTAGCAGTTCGCTATTGATTGCATCTCGCGCGTTGGCATAAATTGCCGAACGAATCGCGAAAAATCCCAATAACTGTACCGTCAAAATGAGTAACAAAAAAATACTGACTATTCTGCTTTTTAGACTACGAAAATGCATTGAATTTTTATCCCTATGGATTAAGGTGGGAGACGTCAATTCAGCTTAAAAAACACGCGCCTTCGGTTTCAAATTTAACTTAACACTAACGGATAGATTTTCACTGCCCACATTGATTGCCTGTTCTGGAGTGTCATCCGCTGGCAAATCAGAATGGTTCAACTTTAGTCGATACTTACCTGTCGGGAGTTCAACGTTTAGCTTGCCATTTGCATCCGATTTTGCAAAATATGGTGTGTCAACAACGTGAATATAAGCCAGCATCTGATCATGAATATTGCAACCGAGCACCACGGTACCCGGCTTATCAAAAAGCACCGGTTTTTCTGGAACACCAGAATACAATTTCAATTCAAATATCTTTGCTGGCGAAAAAGAATAAATATGGTGACGCACCGTATCATTATTCGGAAATAATATTGAAGTGCCAGTTTGAACTATGCTGACCATAGGCACAAACTTTCGCCCTTTTTGTTCGATTTCAACCTTGGGGAATTGCTTCGGCGCCGGCATCTTCTGTTCCGGCTCGGCATAGGCGACTGCATCTGGCACGGGTTTTCCTAAAGCGTCAGTCACCAAAACGGTCAGGGTCGCAGCGTAAGATGCCGCCGTCAATGTAGAAAAAATTATCGCAGAAATTAGGCGGAACACCTGTAGGTTAAAAGTCATCTATTTTCCCAAAAAAGTTATCTGAGCCAAGCGACTAATGCGAGGAATGAAACACCAAAAAGAACTTTGCTTTCAGTTCTGATCCATGATTTTAATCATTGATTTATCTTCAACAAATACTACTCCAAGTATTTCCCCTTGACCAACAAAAAGTGGTAAATCATTAGGCTTCTGAGGCTTTGAGTGGATTCATAACTAGCATCGGTTACCCTGTTACAAAAGGTAGGAGGAGAAGTTCAAGCCTATATTGAGCAAGCTCAAATGCAAAGATAAACCTTTTTTAATTATTTTGTAAAGGAAGCTTGACATTGCGTGTTTTTGATTTAATATGTCAAACATGCTTTACACCTAAATCAAGAAATCAATGGGGATGAAGCACAGACTTTGAAGTTAACGGCAATGAATGTGATGGGCAGCATTATAAGAAATTTATGAGCTGCTAATTTTTTACCGGCAAGTGTCAAGGTCACTTTACTTAGAAACAAAAATAGAAGGCATGTCCATTTTTTGACATGCTTTTTTTGTGAAATTAGATGTAAAACAAACTTTACTATCAAGGGGAATAGCATGCGTGAAAAACAAATGAATCAAACTTACTTCCGTGAATTATTCGGTTCAATTTTTATTTATATAGTCGTCCTTTTTACAAGTGTCTGGTTTGCCAAGGGTATGCCAGATGGACTACTTCGCACCACGCTCGCGATTACGCCAACGTTGCCAGCCTTGGGAATGTTATGGGCGATCATTCGCCACTTTAGCCGTATGGATGAATATTTGCGTATCTGGAATTTAGAAAACGTCGCGATTGCAGGGGCGTTGACGGCAACCTTCAGCATCACTTACGGTTTTCTGGAGGGTGTTGGCTTCCCTAATCTGAGCATGTGGGTCATCTGGGGCGTATTTATGGGTGGTTGGGGTATCGTCGCCTGTACCCGCAAGGCCATGGGAAAATAATATGAAAAACCTCGTCAAAGAGCTGCGTACAGCACGCGAATGGAGTCAGGCCACGCTGGCGGACCATCTTGAAGTCTCAAGACAAACCGTCAATGCGATCGAAACAGGTCGATATGATCCAAGTTTGCCGCTGGCATTCACCATCGCCAAATTATTCCAGCAACCGATAGAAAAGATATTCCTGGTTGATTGAAGCAGAAACAATCTATTAAACCGAGATGTACCAATAGGATTTATGGTGAGGACGGATGCACTTTTCGAGTCAGTTTTATTGCGAATGAGGCGCTAATAGCAAGCTATTCGCAACGAAGAGCAGCAAAACTGTCCGAAAATGCGCCGCCAGCACACAAATCCTATTGGTAAATCTCGGTTAAAAATATTCAAGCATTTTTTGTGTTTTGAATATTCGGTGCTATGCTAAATCGTAGCGATGTGAAACGATGAAAGAACCTTGCACACCAATTCACATCGCGAACGAGAGTCTTGCTCAATCTGAAAAGGTGGTTGGCATATGCTTACATACGACACCCTGGCGGCCTACTGGTCAAGCGCCGAGTTGACGACCAACATCATCATTTTTCTTAATATGTTAGGTGCATTACTACTCGGGTTATTGGTCGGGTATGAACGCTCTTATCACGGCCGTGCAGCTGGCATGCGCACGTATGGTCTGGTCTGTATGGCATCGGCAGCATTAACGGTATTGTCCGGCTACCCCAGCTTCTGGTTTGGCGGTCAGATTGGAACGATTGCCATTGTTGATCCTACCCGCGTGATTCAAGGCATAGTCACGGGCATCGGTTTTCTGGGTGCTGGCGTGATCATGAAAGAAGGTTTTAACATCAGTGGCTTAACCACCGCTGCTTCTTTATGGGCGGTCTGTGTAATCGGCGTGATGATAGGCATAGGCTTTTACATGGCAGCGATATTATTGGCCACGCTCTCGGCGATTTGCATGGTCTGGATCTCTAAGCTCGAATACTGGCTGCCTTCGCGCCATGCGGTCGCAGTGATGGTACGCTTCGACAAAGGGCATCTGCCTCAAGTGGAAGTAATGCGTCAGTTTATTCTTGAACGCGGCTATCAATTGGCCAGTGGTTCCTTGTGGATTTCCTACGAGGAAGAACAACCACAATGGCATTTCGTAGTACTGGCATTAAGCAAACGCAGCGGCGTGCCTTTGGTCAAACTTGGCGCGGACCTGGCTGTTTTTAAAGGTGTAGATAAATTCCATTTATCGCACGCGCGCAATTAGTCTTGTTTATGCTGAAGTTGAAATTGACGTTTATAACTTAAGTGCTGCAGGCAAAAGACGAATTAAAGTGTTTTGCCAGCCACTTGCCGTACCTGGCCGCCAAACTAGCCAAGCTTGCTCGACGCACTCGTAGGCACAATCCGTAACATGTATGCGTACCAGATCAGGTTCATCAAGCGCAAAATCTGGTAGGTAGGCCAAGGCTTGCCCGGAACGTACCAGCGCCATCAACAACTGCAAATCATCCAGCCAGAAACGAATACGCCTAGGTAACTGATCATCACGCCAACCATCAGAACGCGCGCCGCGGTCTATGCCGCAAAACAAGGAGCGATCAGGGCAGGCAAAATCATGCTGCAATATTTGTGCCGTGTTTACTTTAAATTTGGCTAGGTTCGTTTTTGATCTCTTGTCACCTTGTAAGATAGGATGCGATTTACCTGCCGCCAACTGCATCGTCATTGATCCTAGTGCAACAGCTTCCAGTCCGGCAGGTAAGTTAGCATGCACAGCCGCGCCTGTGGCCAAAGCAAAGTCAGCTTCGCCTCGCGCCAGCGCGCTGATTGCAGCATCTTCAAATTGTGATTCAAATGCGACTCCGCTATTTTTATGATGGCTCTGCAATATAGAAGCGATTAAAGGGCCAAAACGCCATTGAAGAATAGCTGGGCCAACGATGCGGCAATGCAGGTGCTGCCGCTCGCCGCGAAACTCTGCTTGTAGCTGATCAGCCAATCCCACCAAATGCATAGCCCGTTCACGGAGATGCTCGCCATGGCTGTTGAGCCGAATACTCTTGCCTACCCGGTCAAACAAAGGCGTATTGAGCGCCATTTCAAGACGCTTGATGGCTTTGGACAAGGCGGACGGGCTTTGATGCAAATCTGCCGAAGCGTTACGCAAATTGGCATAACGTGCAACCACCAGAAAAGAACGAAGGTCAAAGATATCCATAATATACGTTTCCAAAAAGTGCACACATATGCATTTTAAGTTGCTTATAAGGCGACAGCAAGCGGATTAAAATAGAGTTTTTATTTTGCACGCCTACAACCACTATGACCACTATCAAGAATCAGCAATGGATTTATATCCGTCATCCTGACGCTATCGTCGGCCCGGAACATTATGAATTGCGTAGCGAGGCACTCAGCACAAGTCTCTCCGCTGGCGAAGTATTGGTGGAGGCGCAATACATTAGTGTTGACCCTTATATGCGCATCAACCAGTCACTCAAACCAACTTACAATGAATTGCCGCACGCGCTCAATACCGTGCAAACAGCAGGCGTGGTGGCCCGTGTGCTGGCTTCGTCAGTACCGCATCTGGCAGTTGGCGATAGTGTCGAAGGCATGCTCGGCTGGCAAACCCATGCGCGCGTGCATCACAGCGTGTTACGCAAGTTAGATCCATCAATCGCACCGGTCAGTACCGCGCTAGGCGTGCTCGGCATGCCGGGGCGTACCGCCTGGTTCGGTTTAACCGAATCGGGTCGCCCGCACGCAGGTGAAGTTGTGGTGGTATCTGGTGCGGCTGGCGCAGTAGGTTCGCTGGTTGCGCAATTTGCCAAACGGCATGGTTGCAAGGTACTTGGGATCGCCGGTGGCAAGGCTAAATGCACCTGGCTGAACGAATCGCTGGGTCTGGATTGGGCGGTGGACTACAAAGCCCATAGCACTGCCGAAACTCTGGCGGCAGAAATCAAGGCGCTGACTGGCGGTGTCGATGTGTATTTCGATAATGTCGGCGGCATGGTCAGTGATGCAGTTATCCCGCTCATCAATCGACGGGCACGTATCGTTATTTGCGGTAGCATCAGTCAATATTCCGGCGCTCTGGATCAAGCAGAAATGGGACCGCGTTTCCTGCACCATATGCTCTACCAGCGGGCGACTATTCAAGGCATGCTGGCGCGCGATTATCTGCATCGCATGGATGAAATGCTGGCCATCGTAGCGCCGATGGTAAAGGCTGGCGAAATCGTCTTTGAAGAAAGTATCGTCGAAGGCTTCAATCAATTACCCGTAGCGCTGAATAATTTATTTACTGGCGAGCATCGCGGTAAACTTTTGGTGAAAATATGAGTTACTCAAACTCTATCAACTACCTTCGGGTCGCTCGCAATATAGGATTAATATGCTTGAGCCTGACCATGTTTTTTGCCAGAGCAGAAGCGCCGCGTCAAGACAATGCCAGCAAATCCGTAGGCTGGGGGTCGCACGGCATGGCAGTGTTCGGCGGAAAAGAAGGTCTATACGCCTCGCATCTGCCGATGTTCCATGCGCCGCACGATACGCAAGTGATCATTCGCTTTCATTTGCAAGACCAAGCTATCGACGCACAACTTCGTAACGCGTTGGTGCAAAAACCAGAACTCTGGACTCTAGAACCGGAAGAGTTTGATCTCTTAAGATTGGCGCCTGAACATACAGCGCCCTTGAAAAAATTTACCGCACGATTTGTACAAGGGCATTTTGAACGTGGTGGAAAAGAGCGCTTTTCCGGACAATCCGTCATCATTGACGAAGTTATTTTATTCCGTAGATTATTGGCGACTGAGCGCAAGATGACAGAAGGTCGATATCACGTCATCGGCAAAGGAAATGAGCGCTTTCTCATCAAGGAGATTGATCGACGTCCTGATTTTGATTTGATCATCTCACTCAAATCCAGCGAAATATTGAACCCGCGTTTTCCGACAATGATCAAGCTGCCTGGTCAAGATATGTCTCCCCCCGGCGACAAGATCTGGAGCGAAGCACTACTGAAGCAAGCAGGGCCTGGCGTCACTGTGAATTGCGTGCTTTATTTTGAAACTGAAGATTTAAAATAATCTACCAGCGAGTTTAAGTGCTTAATATTACTAAATTTACACTTAATTTTCTTCCGGGCAGCTTTACTAAAACTAAAATGCTCTCACGATGCTCAGATCAACCCCATTTTGCAAGTGCTCTAGATTTAGTTAAATAGTTGATTTTTAAAAGAAAATTAACTATTTTTCCACTTGTTCTTGAAAAAGCTTCTCCTCGCCCATATAATTAGCACTCAAG
Organism: Undibacterium sp.; assembly: GCA_025359635.1. Lineage (GTDB taxonomy): Bacteria > Pseudomonadota > Gammaproteobacteria > Burkholderiales > Burkholderiaceae_D > Undibacterium. Next base: position 18,483 of record JANYFV010000320.1, read on the forward strand.
CAAAGAGAGTGCTAACGGCGCTTCTCTCAGCTACAGATTTTCCTTGTGAACATGCCAATACTACAATCATCGTTTTGGCGATGCACACTTAATTTGTAACACCGTTTGTAACATTATCAGCTTAATCATCAGTACCACCATCAGTACCACCATTACTCATCGTAATTATTAAAGGAGTTAGTATGAATCTTCGTCCCCTGTACGATCGCATCATCGTTAAACGTCTCGATCAAGAAACAAAAACAGCATCCGGTATCGTTTTACCTGACGCAGCAGCTGAAAAGCCAGATCAAGGTGAAGTATTGGCAGTTGGTCAAGGCAAAATGCTGGAAGACGGCAAAGTACGCCCATTAGAAGTCAAAGTCGGTGACCGCGTATTGTTCGGTAAATACTCTGGTCAGGCTGTCAAAGTTGACGGCAACGAAGTTCTGGTGATGCGCGAAGAAGACGTTTTCGCTATCGTTCAGAAGTAATCGACACCCACCTCAAGAATTCGGAGAAATAAAATGGCAGCTAAGCAAGTAATATTCGGCGATGATGCACGCGCTAAGATCGTTAATGGCGTCAACATTTTGGCTAATGCAGTCAAAGTAACACTGGGTCCTAAAGGCCGCAATGTAGTTCTGGAGCGCTCATACGGCGCACCTACAGTGACTAAAGATGGTGTTTCAGTCGCTAAAGAAATCGAACTCAAAGACCGCCTCGAAAACATGGGCGCACAGCTCGTGAAAGAAGTCGCTTCACGCACTTCTGACAACGCTGGTGACGGTACGACTACTGCGACAGTGCTAGCACAAGCGATCGTTCGCGAAGGCTTCAAATATGTTGCTGCTGGTTTCAACCCAACTGACTTAAAACGCGGTATCGACAAAGCGGTTATCGCTATCGTTGCTGAGATCAAAGTCTTGGCTAAGCCAACTACTACTAACAAAGAAATCGCTCAAGTTGGTTCTATTTCCGCTAACTCCGATGCAAACATCGGCGACATCATTGCCAAAGCGATGGACAAAGTCGGTAAAGAAGGCGTGATCACAGTTGAAGACGGTAAGTCGTTGGATAACGAGTTGGATATCGTTGAAGGTATGCAGTTTGACCGTGGCTATTTGTCACCGTACTTCATCAACAGCCCAGAAAAACAATCAGTTATTTTGGACAACCCATTTGTCTTGTTATACGACAAAAAAGTATCCAACATCCGTGACCTGCTGCCGGTATTGGAACAAGTCGCTAAGTCTGGTCGTCCATTGCTGATCGTAGCTGAAGACGTCGATGGCGAAGCATTGGCAACTCTGGTTGTGAATAACATCCGTGGTATCTTGAAAACTGCTGCTGTAAAAGCGCCAGGTTTTGGTGACCGTCGTAAAGCCATGTTGGAAGACATCGCGATTTTGACTGGCGGCCAGGTTATTGCTGAAGAAGTCGGTCTGACTTTGGAAAAAGCCACTCTGGAACAATTGGGTCAAGCCAAGCGTATCGAAATCAGCAAAGAAAACACCATCATCATCGACGGTGCAGGTCCTGCTATCGGTATCGAAGCGCGCGTAAAACAAATCCGCGCGCAAATCGAAGAAGCGTCTTCTGACTACGACAAAGAGAAATTGCAAGAGCGCGTTGCCAAGTTGGCAGGCGGTGTTGCAGTCATCAAAGTTGGCGCAGCAACAGAAGTTGAAATGAAAGAAAAGAAAGCCCGCGTTGAAGATGCCTTGCACGCGACTCGTGCAGCGGTAGAAGAAGGCGTTGTTCCTGGCGGTGGCGTGGCATTTATTCGTGCCCGTTCAGCTGCTGGCGTGATCAAAGGCGACAATGCTGATCAAGATGCAGGTATCAAATTAGTCTTGAAAGCTATCGAAGCGCCATTGCGCGAGATCGTTGCGAATGCCGGTGGCGAGCCTAGCGTTGTCATCAATGCGGTTGTAAATGGTTCAGGTAACTACGGTTTCAATGCAGCTAATGATACATACGGCGACATGATAGAAATGGGTATTCTGGATCCAGCTAAAGTAACCCGTTCAGCATTGCAAAATGCAGCATCAGTTGCAGGTCTGATCTTGACTACTGACGCTCTGGTTGCTGAATTACCAGAAGACAAAGCTGCCGGCGGTATGGGCGGTGGCGACATGGGTGGTATGGGCGGTATGGGTGGTATGGGCGGCATGATGTAATTTGTCTGCCGACAAAGTATTACGGAAAAGCCCCGCAGCGTGCGGGGCTTTTTTTATTTCAGATTATCAACGTTGCATGAGTCATGGCATCGTTCGGATGGACGCTATCCCAGCCTTGAATCACTACCGCGTCTAAGCCTTAACGAGCAACTGTGATCGAGACTGAAAACGCCAATACAAGCGCAAGCCCAGCAATACGAAAACGATCGTCGCAAATAACCATGGCTGGGCAAAATCATGCTTACCTGCTTTCATCCAGAAATAATGCAAGACACCCAGTGGTGCAATCAGATACACCAGGCGGTGTAGCAATTGCCAGCGCTTGCCACCCATGCGTTTGATCATGCCATTGGTACTGGTGAGTGCCAAGGGAATCAACAAAACAAAGGCGCTAAATCCTACCGTGATGAAGGGTCGCTTCAGTATGTCCGTCCACATTTCGGCAAAGTCAAAAAAATGATCGAACCACAGAAAAGTCATGAAATGCAGGAACGCATAAAAGAAAGTATACAAACCCAGCATGCGTCTAAACCGTATCAGCCAATGCCATTGTAATAGTTTGCGTAGTGGTGTCATTGTCAGTGTGATGCACAAAAAGTACAGGGTCCAGTCACCGGTATTTCTGGTGATAAATTCCAAGGGATTTGCACCTAGCTTATCGAGGAAAATAAAACTGCTCAGCCGGATAAAAGGCAATAAGGACAGGACAAATAAAATGACCTTAATCTGTGAAATTTGTTTGTTTGAAACGTTCATTTGAAGGCAATGGAAAAATAAAAATGACGAGGGCTTGAAGCTGATCGCTTAAAAATACTTCTTCAGGTCCATGCCTGTATATAAAGAAGCAACTTCGTTATATCCGTTAAACATCAAGGTCTTGCGCTTACGAGCGAACAAGCCATCTTCACCTATGCGCCGCTCAGTTGCTTGCGACCAGCGTGGGTGATCGACTTCTGGATTCACATTCGAATAAAAACCATATTCGTTCGGTGCAGAGACATTCCAGGCAGTGCGTGGCTGTTCTTTGGTGAAGCGAATTTTAACAATAGATTTGGCCGATTTAAAGCCGTACTTCCATGGCACCACAATGCGCACCGGCGCGCCGTTTTGATTTGGCAGCACTTCGCCATACATACCCAGCGTCAGCAAAGTTAAGGGGTGCATTGCCTCATCCAGACGCAAACCCTCTACATATGGCCATTGCAGCACGGAGCTACGCAAACCGGGCATTTGTTTTTTATCGTCCAGCGTGATGAATTCAACGAAACGCGCATTGCTGTTCGGCTCGACTTTTTTGATTAATTGCGCTAAAGAATATCCCATCCACGGGATCACCATCGACCAGCCCTCAACACAACGCAGCCGGTAAATGCGCTCCTCAATTGGAGCAAGTTTCAACAGGCTATCGAGATCGAGCGTCATCGGTTTCTTGATCTCACCTTCGATAGACACTGTCCATGGGCGTGGTTTCAAACTGCCGGCGTTCACCGCCGGGTCGGCTTTATCGGTACCGAACTCGTAAAAATTATTGTAAGTTGTTGCGTCTTTATAGGAAGTCTTTTTCTCGATCGAGGCATACGCCGGATTGGCTACACCGATCAGTTTTTGGCTTGATGCGGATTGTGCAAACACCTCACGATTGGCCATCTCGAATAACGCACTACCGGCAATCGAGCCAAGCGCCATTTGTCGAATAAAACCACGGCGGGATTCAAATACGGCACGTGGCGTGATTTCAGAAGAAAACGGCAGATCGATACCGTTGTGGTTGTGATTGCGCTTGACTAGCATGTTAACTCCTTGGTAAGACAAAGATAAGACAATGAATAGAGGACCATTTAAAGTAGTGAGGCAACGACGAGAATCGGCACCCACGCCACTTTTCAGACGCCAAATATGGCGCTTAGTTTCTCATGAGTCGGGATAAACTGCAGAAACTTACAAACGAACGAAAAAAAACACTATTGACAACGCGCGCACAGGGCTAGGATACTCCGGCTTTAAACCGATAAATGGTCAGATTCATTTTATCCACCCTTGCCATCGCCACCGAACCAATATGAAACCAATCGTCAGCGCCATCCCTAAACTAAGTTACGCACTACTCGCCACTTTTTTGATCACCATGGCGATACGCAGTCAAAATGAAACCACGCTAACGCTGGTGCTCAGTTCCATAGTGATGTTTGCACTTTGCTGGGCAAATGCAATTCACTTGCTCGGAGCCAAAGCGGCGCTCAAATTTGTTTTAATCGCAGTGACGCTAGGTTGGTTTGCCGAACACATGGGTGCAACACGCGGCTGGTTTTTTGGCAGTTACATCTACACGGATGTACTCGGATGGCAGCTCGGCGATGTTCCAATGATAATCCCGCTAATGTGGTTTGCACTTTGTTACATTGGCTATCTGATGAGCAATTTAATCGTCTGGCAAAACCCCATCGGCCCTTCAACAAAATCTGCAAAAAGCATAAGCGCAGTCGCTTTTATATCCTTCCTTGCCGCAGCGATAGTGACTGCTTATGATTTAGCGGCAGACCCTTATATGGTTTACCAACTTGGGGCGTGGGTTATGGCGAAAACAGATGGATGGTGGTTTGGCGAAACACTGCAAGGTTTTTTTGGTTGGGTATTTATCGCTTTTACGATTATTTTCAGTTTTCATCTGTCGACTCGTCCACAAGATTTAAAGCCAGGCGAAGGATTCGCAAAATCACACATACTCCTGCCCATTTCTATCTATGCATTTTCCATGATTTTTCAGATGTGCGTCAGCGTTCCAGTAGAGCTGCGTACGATCGCTGTATTTTCGATGGGAATTCCGTTGCTATGTGCACTGGCAGGATGGCGGAGATGGACGCCATTGGCGGTAAAAAACGCTAATCAAAGCACGCTCCCCAATGCCATTTCCGCAGCACGACTGGCGCAGATGCAATATATAACCGACCCACTTGCGGACGAAACAATTGCAAACATCATCGGCCCGTGGACCAGTCTTGCTGACGCCAATGATCAGGCTGAACATTGGAAAAAAATCTCACTGATCAATCGGCAATTCAAACAATGGACTAGCAATCAAAGTCTGGTCAACTGGCAGTCAGTTGATAGCTCGCTGCTTGCTGATATCAGCGAGCCGTTACAGTCTTATTTACAACATGGGCAAGTACTACCGGAGTGGGCAGAGCAGAAAAAAATTGAGCGCGCTGAAGAACTCTTCATGGAATATGGTGCCTTGTCATGCACCCTATTATTTTGCTCTAGTCTGCCAGAATGTTACGTCATTCCTGATCTGTCGGCAGTGCTGCATGTAGCCGGTCAGTTAGAACAACATACGGAGTACCGTATACGCGCCACTGCCGCGATGATTTTCCCGGTAATGCTCCGGGGTGGGCTGTGCCAGCCCGAGGGCAGTGGCGTCGCACAAATACTCAAAGTGCGCTTGATACACGCCACCATCCGCAACCTGATTTTGCGCGGCAGTCCGGAAGAAGCAATGCTTTTCCTGGGTGATCAACGTGATCTAAAAGGTGCGGGTGTGATCTCACCTCTCACCACCACAAGTTCTGACAGCATGCACCAGGCGCTTTTTGAGCTTGGCTGGAAGATAGGCGAAGACGGCTTACCATGTAACCAGGAAGAACTAGCGTATACCTTACTCACTTTCGGCTACATTTTTTTACGCAGCATGCGTACACTAGGGCTAGGTTTAAGTCATGCGGATGAAGAGGCCTATCTGCATACTTGGAACGTCGTTGGTCACATATTGGGAATACGCCGTGAACTAATGGCAGATACCATGAATACGGCAGAAACCTTGTTCGCGCAAATGCAAAAACGTGGCCGTGCCAATCCATATCTGCCAGATTCACGCCCGGCATTGGGAGCGGCTTTAATGAAAACAATGGAAGATGTCATTCCATTTCGCATTCTCAAACCCTTCCCTGTTTTATTGACGCGCTATTTATGCGGGCCCACTAATGCAGACGACATCGGGGTTTCTGATCGGGTATCTTTGATCTCAAGGTGCCTATTTGCAGTGTTCATGTTCGTCGTCAGAGTCATCGATGGCACCGTACGATTGATCTTGCCAGAATTCTCTATCACAAGGTTGATCACACGCATTTTGGGTTACCATTTTATGAGTCAACTATTAATGGATCAAACTCGCCCACTTAATTTACCCGATCATTTACTGGACCAGACAAATGACGCGATCAGTAGTTGGAGTGAGGATCTCAAAGCACCTAAATGGGTCAATAATATTGAGAAAAAATTGACTACCTCTGGCAAATGGAACGAACCTTCGTCGACTTGATGACGATTACTGCAACGACAAAACGCTCATAGTTTAATTAGAATGAATAGGCATTAACCATTATGAGCGTCTAATCGAAATGACTAGCTATTTTGAATTTAGCATCAGATTTCTCAATGCCAAATATTGACCTGATTATCAAACCAACAAACTTTGATACACCATATCTACTAATTAAATAACAATAACATCAGCAATAACGTAAGCATATAGGCATCAAAATCATCTAAAAAGAAACAAAACTTCATTTCCTTAAAATGATACTTGACAGAAATTCTCTGAAAAAACGATACTTCTGGATCTTTCTTTTCGGCCGCATTTAATTGCTGGCAATTTCATGCCACGCAACAGCTTCATGACAATAAAATTATTTCCATTATCACTACGTAACTCACTTGATTTGTCCCCTTTCATCAAGCTATGTTTTCTTTTCGCCATCAGTATTTTTTTGTTTGATGGAACGGCAAAAGCGAGTTCACAGACCGAGGCTATTTTCCTTGATGACCGGACGCCGATAATGCATGCTTGGCCTGCTGTGACCATCCTGCCTGATCCTCAAAAAAATCTGCAAATCGATGACATCTTAAAATCGGCTGGCAAATTCGAAGCACCAAAAACCGCCTACGCCACCTTAGGAATGAGGACTGATGCTGTATGGTTGCACATTCCGTTCTCGGTCTCACCAGAAAGCAATGGAGTATGGGTATTTGACGCAGAATATCCGGTCATCAACAATCTCGACATTTATCTGGTGGCCAACAACACGGTTATTGAGAAAAAAACTTTAGGTAATTTACAGCCACAACAAAGCCGGCCAATTAACAGCCGTACATTGTCATATGGTTTCAGATTAAATCCTGGGTCCAATTACGACATGTATCTGCGCGTTGAAAACACCGGCGCGATGATATTACCGATTACATTAAGTAAGCCTGCCGAGTTTCATGCAAAGGCGCTAGATGAGCAGATGTTGCAGGGGTTACTTACTGGATTAGCCGTATGCCTTTTGGTATATAGCCTGGCTCAATGGATAACATTAAGGGAACATTTATTCGTTAAGTACGCAATTTTAATTTTTGGTGGTTTACTATTTACCCTATTACAGTTTGGCGTAGGCTCGCAATATATCTGGCATGGCAATCCCTGGATGGAGCTCCATGCCGGTGGCTTATCTGCACTGATCGCAGCAACCGGATCTTTTCTCTTTATTGAACAAGCATTGGCTGGGCCAGATATGAAACCATGGCTAAGTCGGCTCATGATGATAGGCGCATCACTCACTACATTTTTCGCGTTTTGTTTTTCTTTCGACTGGATCAACGTCAACACGGTTACCGCAATCGTCGGCACACTAGGGTTGACACCAGCACTATTAGGGATGGCGCCCGCTTTTAAAAAAGCCCGGCGCGGAGAAAGCGTGGGTATTTATTTTCTGATTGCTTGGGTGATCTACTTTATTACTACCGCAATTATGGTGGAAGTCATCAAAGGACGAATTGGTGTCAATTTCTGGACCATGCACTCGTTTCAGCTTGGTGCGACCATCGATATGTTGGCCTTTATGCGTGTCTTGGGACTGAGGACCAAGGCTTTACAAACAGCGGTCATTCATGCCAGAAGTGAGCGCGACAACATGCGTTCGCTCGCGCACACCGATCCACTAACAGGTCTACCAAATCGACGCAGTTTAAACGCAGCAATATCTGAGGCCATCAAACATGCCAAATCAGAAAAAATTCTTGCGGTATACATGCTCGACCTAGATGGGTTTAAACAGGTAAACGATCAATACGGTCACGATGTCGGCGATGAATTATTGATTGCCGTTGCGGCGCGCTTGCGTAATAATTTACGCGACTCAGACATCGTCTCGCGCCTGGGTGGCGATGAATTTGTTGTCATGTCTAGTGACTTACACAATACGCGTGAAGCACAAGAATTAGGTGAAAAACTCCTTAGAGCATTCAACTACGCCTTTGTTTTATCGGAACAAACCTGTCGGGTTGGCCTCACTATAGGCTTCGCTCTCGCGCCTTTGGACGGGCACGACTGCAATAGCTTGCTCAAACGCGCTGATGCCGCGATGTATGCAGGCAAACAAGGTGGCAAAAACTGTGTGCTACGCGGTGAGGCATCAGAAGGCCTTGATTAAGACTTCACGTGATCAACTTTGTGTTTTTCACGCAAGGCTATTTGCTGGCTGATAAATCCGTCAAATGCGTAAAGTAAGGGCGCATATTTTTCTGCATTACTATCCAATTGCATCAACGCATAACAACTCGCTTCCAATGTAGATAATTGATCTGCACTATGTGCTTTACGAATACGGTAATGAGAAGCTGGCACATCACTTAAGGACAGTCGCGGCAGAGTTTGGAGGGGCCGATTCAAGTACAACATTTTTCGACTCTTACGCCAGGTACCATCCAACACAATCAAACGACAATTTTCAGGAGATGCCAGCATTTCCCTGGACAATGCTGGCGGCGCATTCAGAATATGTTGGTCTGATTCTGCAAACGCCGGATACAACAAAACCGGTATTTTCCCAGATGCATGCAAAATCTCATTGAGGGTATCCTCATCAAATAATTCGCCAACATGTAGATGGCTATTCCTCAAACTGAGATGCAATAAACCTGCACTTCCCTTGACTTGTTTAAGCTCTAGCGGATGTTGCAAAATAACGACCTCGACCAATGCGGCGATGTTGACGCACCAATGACAAATACAGGTTTTTTCCGCTCGACGACAACGTGAGCAGAGCTGGCGTTTAGTTTCACAATCTGCATTCATTTCCGCATTCATTTCCGCATCCTTATACACATCTGCCCTGTCACGACGTCAACCAGTATATTAAACAAAGCCGTTTCAGTGGCTTACGTATTTCGTCGAAATCTACACCTGGCGATTGCGAATAGTTTAGAATTTTAAACACCTATTCCCTTTCTATTTTTACACGCACGATGCATCCAAGCTCACTTCAAGTTCTCATCAATACTCATTTTTCAGAAAAAATCGAGCTGATCGGTTTTTATCAGAATGACGCATCGATAGAGATAGCAGGGGAAATAACCATCACCTCGGAATTAGTCACCGCTTCCGAAATACAACTTTCGCGGCTACAGTTATCGGCAAGTCCAAACGAAACTCATGCTATCGTGATCGGGTATAAAAATTTAGTTGACGACAGTTTACATCTGCAACTACAAACGCTGGATTTTAGTAACATTTGCGCCATGAGAGCGGCAGGAAATCAACCTGCCATTTTAAGTGCCAGTGCCATTCTGGTCTGCCCTGACACTGAGGAATTAATCCTGCATCAAAGAAGCGCCAAGGTAGCCACACATCCAAATCATTGGCACATTTTTGGTGGCGCATTTAATCCGACGCTGGACATTTCAAACAACCAGGCCAGCCTGCGCCTTACTTTGCAGAGAGAATTGCTTGAAGAAACCAGCTTGCAATTATCCCTACCTCAGAAACCAATGTTTGTACTTACTAAAGAAAAAACTACTGGATTCCTCCAATGGTGCGTCTTGGGTGTGCCTGTCGAAGTCAGTCAGTTAGCGCAATTGCAAGGCAACTGGGAAGGAAGCATACATCGTGTATCGTTCGATCAACTCAATGAATTTTTACAAGAACCCAATTGGGTCGCAAGCGGAAAAGCACTCATACTATGTTGGCTGGCACTAGGGGCGCCGCAGACAAAACCAGGGCAAAAATTCGGTGCGTACACGTCCTTGCAGTTATTTGAAAAGCTGATCAAACTACACAAACAAACTCGATAGTACGCAAGAAAAAATCAACGTACCTCTTCAACAATACGTAATGTTTCATCAAATCGCCACACTCGGCGTATTTCAATAACATCATATTTCGCAGCAATGTTTTGCGGAAACACGGCATATGGCGCATTCAGACGGACGATGCGACTTACCGCTTCATCGATATCGGTTCGCCCGCTAGAACGCACAATAGTGACATCCTCGACACTACCATCACTACGTATCGCTACAATCACTACCGGATCACCTCTGGCCTTGTCTTTGGACGTTTGTGAATAGTTGAAGTTACCATTACGTTCCACCTTTTGACGCCAACTTTCTACATACATACGTAAGGGTACTTCGCGATCAAAATTACCTAAAATACTACGTCTGCGCGAATTGAGATCAGGCCCAGTCTGCCGTGGTACAGGTGACGTGCCGCTCAACACATCCCAGCCTTTGGATTGCTCACGTGCGC
>JANYFV010000333.1 GCA_025359635.1 Undibacterium sp.
ATAGAGAAATGATTTTTATTTGCTGCTTTTTCAGTGAAGCATTTACCACATCATCCAAGCTGATTTCTGACTTAATAAATCACAGCATTCGATCTTTGCAAGGCTTGCCGGATTTGAGTCCGGCAAGCACGTTGCCAAGTACTTCTGAAGAATGATTAAGGTAGGCGTCGCTCTATCGTAATTTGTTCAATTTCAACACGACGATTTGGCTCAAGACAGACGATCAGGTCGGCCCTTTTCTTTTGATTGCAGCTGACAACAGGGTTTTCTTCGCCTCTGCCAACAGCTGACATTCTGCCTGAATCGATGCCGCGTTCAGTTAAATAAATTTTGACAGAATTGGCCCGCTGTTCAGATAAATTGAGATTGTAAGAAGTGGATCCGATACGATCTGCATAACCGGTAATGACGACATTATTCACCCGCATGTCGGCCTTCAAACCAAGTACGATTTCATCCAGTTTTGCTTGAGGCATGGCCAAGACTGCACTGTTAAAGGCAAACAGTTCGGTGGCCGATAAAGTGACTTTTTCGAAACGTGGTACCGGTGCAGGCACTACTGGCGACGGTGGCGGCGCCATCACTGCGACTGGTTCTGGCAGAGGATCTGGTGTGTGCACAACGGCCACCGGGCGCAGCGTTGGCGCAGGTTTATCAAAGGCGTAGTTCAATCCTATTCCGACATAATTATTACTCGCCTGATTAAAACCAAATTCATTGCTGCGCAAATATCCGTGCACTTTGCGCACATCTGCTTGCAATGACCATTTTTCATTCAAATCCATTTGCACACCTACGCCCGCACTGGCGTATGGAGAGAGACGATCGGTAGAGCTAAAGCGTGAGCGAGTCTTATCAAATTCTGCCCCAGCGCCTAGCGCAAGATAAGGGCGTACAGACTTGCGCGATAACATGTATAGCATTTCACCGCCGAGTGTGTTTTGACGATAGCGGTGATCATTTTCTCTGGCGAGCATGTAGCTAGTACCCAATTGCAAATCCCAGCTTTCGCTCAGTACATTACCAACACGTAAGCTGGCGCCGTACCCACGATTGCCTGCGCCAAAGTCGGCATCTGGTTTTGCTCCAACCGCGCTGCCGCCAACATACCAGCTTGGATAATCATCTGCCGCCATGGCAGAAGTGGCACAGCATAGGGCGGCAATAGCGATTGCGATTTTATTTTTTACAGTCATGATCAGTTTTCTAAAAGGATAAAAAAATGGGGTGCAGCGACAATATTTGTCGACGACGCACAAGAGGGAATTACGGTATTCATTTCTCAAAAACGCTGAGCTACCAACCAAAGCGGCTAGCAGATAAAGCGTTGGTGTTGCAGGGAGTGTATGCCGTTGTGGTAGACAAGTCGGTGCGGAAGCGCACCTACAGCAAAAAAATTCTAATGCCATCGGTACTACCTTATTACCCGGCGTTTATATTCTATTTCCCAGACTAAAGCATTCGGGACAGGCGATGAAATCTGCGCCTTTCTAGGGTTGCTGCTCAGGATTTAGTTTGATCAATTGGCGCGGCCTTGATCATCAGATCTTCATGTTAGCTAGCGCACAGAGCGTTTCTCGAAAAACAGTTACCGTCCGAAGTAGCTAAGCCTGAAATATATCTTCAGGCGTTTCATCCATCGCATCATTTTGGAAAAACATCATGAGTCAAATTCATATCGCCGTTATTGTTGGCAGTCTTCGTCAAGAATCGTTTAATCGCAAGCTGGCCAATGCCATGATAAAAATGGCACCGGAGGATGCTGTTTTTACGCAAATCCAAATAAGTGATTTGCCGCTGTATAACCAGGACGACGATACCAATCAGCCGGATTCAGTGAAGCGCTTGAAAGCGGAAATTTTAGCTTCGCATGGCATCATTTTTATTACCCCTGAATACAACCGTTCAATTTCTGGCTCGCTCAAGAACGCGATTGATCATGCCTCGCGCCCTTACGGTCAAAGTGCCTGGGCTGGTAAGCCAGCAGGCGTTCTTGGCGTTTCGGTAGGAGCCATCGGTACGGCTCTGGCACAACAGCATTTGCGCAATATTCTGGCGTATCTGGATATGCCTACCCTGAGCCAGCCAGAAGCATTTATCGAGGCTAAATTTAGCCTCTTTGACGCAGATGGCAATATGAGTGAAGAAAGTAATGAGTTCATCCAAAGCTGGTTGAATCATTACTTAGCCTGGGTCAGAAAACATACTGCCTGAACTAATAGCCATGACCCAAATATGCCAACTAACTCAAGAATAAATATGCAAATTAGTTCACTTGCTGGCAAGCTCATCGCGCCAGAAAAATTGATCGACGTCGCCAAACTGATTCATGCTTATTACGACGACGTGCCAGATTTTTCGTTGCCTGGGCAGCGCGTCATATTCGGTACATCCGGTCATCGCGGCACCCCATTTGAACGTAGTTTTAATGAATGGCACGTACTGGCGATCACTCAGGCAGTATGCGACTACCGCTTCAGTCACAGCATTACCGGCCCTTTATTTCTGGGTATCGACACGCATGCATTATCAACACCAGCCAGCACCAGTGTGTTAGAAGTGTTGGCGGCCAATAGGGTGGATGTCATGCTGGCGCAAGTGGGGCAATTCACACCGACACCGGCCATATCTCTGGCCATACTGCAACATAATCGCCAACACAATTACCAACGCCGGTCAGGTTTAGCCGATGGTATCGTGATCACGCCCTCGCACAATCCGCCGGATGCCGGCGGTATTAAGTACAACCCAGCCAATGGCGGTGCGGCAAATATTCAGGTTACAGCATGGATAGAACTCAGAGCGAACGAGCTGCTGGCAAGTCGACTTGCCGGCGTCAAAAGAACCACTCTGGATAAGGCCTTATTAGCAGCAACGACGCATATATACGATTTCCTGACTCGCTACGTCGATGAATTAGATAAGCTCATTGATATGTCTGCCATTCATGGAGAAAATATTCGCATGGCAGTTGATCCTTTGGGAGGTGCCGGAATCCATTACTGGAGCAGGATTGCCGAGCGTTATGATCTGGCTTTAAGCGTGTTTAACCAAGTGGTAGATCCTACTTTTAGTTTTGTGACGGCAGATTGGGATGGCAAAATCCGCATGGACCCATCATCGCCCTATACGATGCAAGGTTTTCTGGCTCAACTTAAACATGACCCGTCTTACGATATAGCATTTGCCTGCGATACCGATCATGATCGCCACGGCATAGTTACAAAAAGCGCCGGCCTGATGCGTTCAAATCATTACCTGGCTGCGGCTGTCGATTATCTTTTTCAACATCGACCCGCATGGTCAGGCAAGGTCGGCATAGGCAAAACGATCGTCAGTAGTCAGATGATTGATCGTATCAGTGCCAGATTAGGCCGCCGCCTGCTCGAGACGCCAGCAGGATTCAAATGGTTTGCCGATGGCCTTTATGACGGCTCTTTAGGATTTTGCGGCGAAGAGAGTGCCGGCGCTTCTTTTTTGCGCATGGATGGTACCGCATGGACGACTGACAAAGATGGCATCGCTGCGGCCTTGCTCTCGGCAGAAATGATGGCGCGTAGCGAGTGCGATCCTGCTCAGATGTATAGCAAGCTTGCCGTTGAATTTGGCTCTCCGGTAGAGGGGCGAATAGAGGCAGCCGCAACGTCAGGGCAGAAAAAAAAGCTCGCGCAGTTGTCCGCGCAGGAGTTAAAAAATACCGAACTGGCCGGTGAAAAAATTCTCGACATTCTCACCACAGCACCGGGCAATGGCGCCACTATCGGCGGCATCAAAGTCATCACAGAAAACGCCTGGTTTGCCGCCCGACCATCGGGTACAGAAGATATCTATAAAATCTATGCAGAGAGTTTTTGTGGCGCAGAACATTTACAGCGTATTCTCGATGAGGCGCAAGTGATTGTAGATGCTGCACTGAAGTCTTGAAATATCAAGCTTGCCGCGCATGATGGTGGAATAAGATCACGGGGGTATTTGATATCGTCATCATTGGGACTGAATAGTCAGCCTTTTTTTATTTTTCGTTGACTATATTTGTCTGTGATCCAAGCATGTTGCGTGGATTGACCCAGAAATCAAATTGTTCTTCGCTGATGTCGGCGATGGCTAACGCCGCCTCACGTAAGGAGATCTTATTGGCGTAGGCGTGCTTGGCAATTTTTGCCGCCAGGTCATAACCGATGTGTGGTGTTAATGCTGTCACCAGCATGAGTGAACCTTGTACCTGTTGCGCTACATGGGTTTCATTGACCTCGATGCCGACGACGCAATGTTGCGTAAAACTGCGCATGGCATCGGATAAAAGCACGATGCTATCTAGGATATTGCTGGCAATGAGTGGCTTGTACACATTTAACTCAAAATGACCCTGGCTAGCGGCGAGCCCAACAGCAACATCATGGCCCATCACTTGCGCACAGACCATCGTAATGGCTTCGATTTGAGTAGGATTGACTTTGCCTGGCATGATTGAACTACCAGGTTCGTTTTCTGGCAGGCGCAGTTCGCCCAAGCCACCGCGTGGGCCACTGCCCATCAGGCGAATATCATTGGCAATTTTAGTTAAAGCGATGGCAAGCATTTTTGCTGCCGCATGAAAAGCCACGAGGGCTTCATGCCCGGCCATTGCAGCAAATAAGTTATCGGCTTGTACCAATGGTAAGTTCAGTCGCGCGGCCAGGCCGCTAGCGACTCGTGTTCCAAATTCTGGATGAGTATTGACGCCAGTACCGACCGCAGTACCACCAATAGCCAAAGTGTGCACCGCATGCATCGCGTACCGCAAGCTTTTTTCGCACAATGCCAGTTGCGCTTCGTATCCGCTAAATTCTTGCCCAAAAGTGACCGGCGTGGCGTCCTGCATGTGGGTTCGACCGATTTTTACAATCGGTTCAAAGGCCAAAATTTTAGCGGTCATTGCAATGCGCAAACCGTGTAGGGCAGGGAATAAGTTGTGCTGTGCCTGCAGCGCCACCGCGATATGCATGGCGGTAGGAAACACATCATTCGACGACTGCCCCATATTCACATCGTCGTTCGGGTGTACCAATCGACCATCTCCCATATCACCGCCTAAGGCTTGCGAGGCGAGATTGGCCAAGACTTCATTTACATTCATATTGGTTTGTGTACCAGAGCCAGTTTGCCATACCGACAAAGGAAACTGTGCATCAAACTCTCCTGCCACAATTCGCTGCGCGGCACCTGCGATGACCTGCGCTTTGCTGGCATCTAGTAACTCCAAATCGCTATTAACTGTAGCTGCAACACCTTTAATCCAGGCTAGTGCATAAATAATTTTGATTGGCATGCGCTGCTCGCCGATCGCAAAAAAACGCATACTACGCGCCGTCTGCGCGCCCCACAAGACATCTGACGGGACTTCTATAGAGCCAAAACTATCCGATTCGGACCGTGTCGTATTCATGAATGTTCTCCTAACTTTGCAAAATCCAGAACAATTCCAGTATGCGCCAGATCAGTATTGGGGATTAAGGGTCATCCGATCTGTGCGTTGGCGTACATAAGCATTTGGTCGGCTAAAAAAGATCTACCCTGCGATTGGTCTGATTTGCCTTGAAAGAAAATGGGTTTCTAAGCCAGTCGTGCATCACGATGTAGGCAGCACTGGGAATTCCTCATAAAAATAGACGGTGCCTCTCTGAAGTTCAACAACTAGCCACCGTTTTCCGGCAATAAAAAAACTTATGTGCGGTAACACACATACACATTTTCTGAATAAAGATAAAGTCCGGACAGACAGGTTTGCTGTGTTACCTTGTGGTGACCTACCTTTGTGCACCTGGCCATCAAAATAAAATCAGGATCCTTAATGTTTGCTCTCTTATGCTTTACTGTTAAAGACTGGAAGGCGTAAGCCCCTATGTCCAGCATTCATGACCACAACCAAAATCATCTGCTTGCAGCAATGTTAGATGCCGAGTTTGATCGGCTGGCGCCGCATCTGGAATTAGTTCCCATGTTGCTGGGCGATGTACTTTACGAATCGGGCGGCAAGCTACCGTATGTGTATTTTCCGACTACCGCGATCGTGTCGCTGCATTACCTGCTAGAAAACGGCGGGTCGTCTGAAATTGCTGGCGTGGGTAACGAAGGTGTCTTGGGTGTCTCTCTTTTTATGGGTGGCAATAGCACACCTAGTCGCGCCGTGGTGCAGACTGGTGGGCATGGCTATCGCGTTAAAGCGCAGATCATCATGGATGAATTTAATCGGGCGGGTTCGGTGATGCGCTTATTGCTGCGATATACCCAGGCTCTGATTACCCATATGTCGCAAACCGCTGTGTGTAACCGACATCACTCAGTCGAGCAGCAACTTTGTCGCTGGCTATTGCTCACTTTAGACCGTTTGCCAAGCAACGAGCTCACCATGACCCAGGAATTAATCGCCAATATGCTGGGAGTGCGCCGGGAAGGAGTGACCGAGGCTGCCGGTAAGTTACAACACTACGGTTATATCAGCTATCGGCGCGGCCATATTACAGTGTTAAATAGAGCAGGCTTGGAAGGCAAGGTCTGTGAATGTTATGACGTAGTTAAGAAAGAATTTACACGTCTGCTATCCGATGTGCGGCAACGCTAAACGCTGTTATGGTAAACCCTGTCAAATTTCTTGGAATTCATTGTGAATAGTTTAAATGGCAGATTGAACAAAGCAAGTAGTGCATGCATCAACGCCTGCATGCGCCTTATCCCAGGCCATCCTTCCGGAATTTGTTGTAATTTGAAGGGAATGTAAAATGACAGACAAATTAAAAGATGCATCTATAGACCGGCCGGTCTGGATCGGTTTCGGCATTGCATTTTTTGTCTTGATCATGGTCGCGGGTATTTCATTAAATAATGTAGTGCAGTCAAGTAATTCAGTTGAATTGCTCGATCATACGCATCAGGTAATGAGCTATCTCGACAACATGGACGTCAACGCAAGCCGTGCAGAAAACATGCAGTGGGCGTATGTGCTGACTAAAGAACACCGTGTTTTGCAAGAACGTGACGGCTACTTTAAACAGATACGGAGTGGCTTTCCAGCGTTGTTTGAATTGACTAAAGACAATCAATCACAACAAGCTCGCCTCACGCAATTACAAAAAGCCTTTGAAGTGCGTTTTGCCATTTTCATCGATAGCCAGGAAAAATTCGATGTCCACGGTTTCGCCGCTAGCCAGAGCCTCCTTGATGCGGGGCAAGAAGCAAACAAGGTGATACACAACATTATCAGTCAAGCCAAACACGAAGAGCAGGGCTTGCTTGCCGCGCGTAAAGAACAAGAATTATCACGCGTCAAAACACTTGCCATCATTACGGTCTTATTGCTGGCTTTTCTTTTGCTTTTGTCTGCTTGGATACGCAAGGCTATTCAAGGGCGTCTGGCGATGAAACAAGAATGGTTTGATCAGCAAATCCCATTATTAAAAAATGGCGCCTTGCAGGATGCAATTTTTAACAGCGCCAATTTCTCTAGTATTGCCACTGATGCCAGCGGCGTCATCCAGATTTTCAATGTCGGTGCTGAGCGCATGCTCGGCTATACCGCAGCGGAAGTGATGAACAAGATCACGCCCGCCGATATCTCCGATCCGCAAGAGGTCATCGTCCGTGCCGCGGCCTTGAGCCTGGAATTAGATACCCCGATTACGCCGGGCTTTG
>JANYFV010000342.1 GCA_025359635.1 Undibacterium sp.
CCGGATATGACGTTGATAGCGCTTGAGATTATCTGCTTGATTGGCATTACCCAAAAAATGCAGAACCGCCTCGTAATCTGGTAAATGTTTTATTGCCTGCTTTTTTATCTCCAGCATGGCGAGATGTGCACCATTCAGGTCAACCGCATGGACTGCCGCAGGGTCAGCGGATAAATACGCCAGCGCATTACAACCACCGGAGGATATCGTCAGAATATTTGCACCTGGTTTGAGTTGCAATGCATCTAAATCAGAACGTGGATCTTCCCAGATCTGGGCATACACCAGACGACTAAACCAACGCGCAAATAGGCGATCTGCAAAGCCTTTTCTTCCTGTAGTGGTGGAGTTGAGAACAGCGGTATCTATCAAGGTTTTTGTATTCATTATTCCCTCCTTCGATCATTTGTAATTCGCGATATGACTTTGTTTTTGCTCATCTCACTGTAGGGAGAAAAAATGACAAGATAGTGACAACTCAATGAAGATTTGATGAAATCTTGCGTTCTCTACATTACTCCACTAGCATGGCTTACTTTTTCACTTATTATTCATTCTTCACACACTGCCATCATGCCTGCACTGCCCGAATTACGAGAACTGGAACATATCATCGAGCTCGGCAAAGGCCATCTTGAAGTCAGCACAACGTGCGAAATTTATGTGAAGAACCGGTCTTTCCCGGTGTATCAACTGGCGCTAGGCAACCCCGACCCGAGTCTACCTGCCATTGGTTTTTTTGGCGGCATTCATGGGTTAGAACGTATCGGAACGCAGGTTCTGTTAAATTTTATGCGCGGCTTATTGTCACGTCTGGCATGGGACAAAAGCCTGCATCAAATGCTACAAGAAGTGCGATTGGTTTTTATGCCCTTGATCAATCCGGGCGGCATGTGGCAATCAACGCGCTGCAATCCAAATGGTGTGGATTTAATGCGTAATGCCCCGGTCGAAGCTGCTGGCAAGGTGCCGTTTCTATTGGGTGGACATCGCTATAGTGCGCGCCTCCCTTGGTATCGTGGTGCAACTAACGCCGAAATGGAAATTGAAAATCAAGCGCTATGCAGAACCGTAAAAGAACAATTATTGGGCCGCCAGTTCAGCATTGCGGTAGATTGCCATTCTGGCTTTGGCTTACGCGATCGCGTCTGGTTTCCGCATGCACACAGCGTTCACCCAATTGAGCATTTGGCCGATATCTTGTCGCTCGAAGAATTGTTCGAGCAAACGCATCCCAACCATCGCTACCTGTTTGAACCGCAAAGCCTGCAATACCGCACCCATGGCGATATTTGGGATTACTTGTATTTGCAAGCACAACAAGAGCCGGGCAAGACGTTTTTGCCGCTAACTTTAGAAATGGGTTCGTGGCTTTGGGTGAAGAAAAATCCCAGACAATTATTCTCGCGTCACGGCATGTTCAACCCGACTGCAGAACATCGCTTGCAAAGAGTCTTGCGCAGTCATACGGTATGGCTAGATTTTTTAATGCGTGCCGCTTGTAGCCATCAAAATTGGTTAAGCACAGGCCCGAAAAGGTGCCGCCTGCAAGAGCGCGCGGTGGCTCGCTGGTATCGGCCATGACGAGCTGGATATTGTTGCGTGGTTTGATGCGGGAAGCTCGCCACTGGGGTGAATTTCCGACGCAATTTAATGCGGCAATCAAAAGCCAGAATATTGTCACACTGGATTTTCCCGGCAACGGCAATTTGTATGCATGTGCCAGTGCCACCAGTGTAGAAAAAATGGCAGAACATTGCCGCGCCCAGCTCGCTCAATCCGGTCATAATCCACCCTATCACGTACTTGCCCTATCGTTAGGCGCCATGGTGGCAGTTGCATGGGCAGAACGATATCCAGATGAATTGGACAAAGTGGTGCTCATAAACACTAGCCTGGCACCGCACAATCCTTTCTATCACCGTTTGCGTCCGGAAAATTACCCGGCTCTTTTACGCGGCCTGATTCGAGGATCAGTGGCTCAGCGTGAAGCGCTGATACTGCGCCTCACCAGCAATCAGTCAGAAGCCAAAAGTGCAGAAAAAATTTTACAGAACTGGCGACTCTACGCGAAGGAATATCCAATCACACGCACGAACATTCTGCGGCAATTGCTGGCGGCAACGCGCTATAGAGCGCCAGATGCCGCGCCAACTGTACCGCTACTGTTACTGGTTGGCCTGCAAGACAAATTGGTGAATCCGGCATGTTCAATTACGCTATCAAAAAAATGGAAATGCGCAGTAAAAACGCATCCGCAAGCCGGACACGATTTACCTCTGGACGATGGCGCTTGGGTAACGCAGATGATTAAAGAATGGCTGGCCAATGACGCTTGAGTGAATCAATACAGTCAATCTCGCGTATTCTTTTTCACCAACAAGTATCCTGCGATAACGGTAAACGTTGCGACGATAGCCGCCACAATCCAGAAACCATATTCATGCTGCGCAAGCGGGATTCCACCCACATTCATACCCAGCAAACCGGCGATGATATTGATCGGCAAGGCCAGCACCGTGACTATCGTCAACACATACAGCGAGCGATTATTTTGTTCATTGACGCTAGCTGCAATCTCTTCTTGTAAAAGTTTAATCCGTTCTTGCAACGATGCCATATCACTGAGTACGACGGCAAATTCTTCGGTTGATTGGCGCAACTCTTGAATGTCATTTTCAGCGACCCACGCTGGCGGGCTATGTAGCAGACGAAACAGGGCTGCTGGCTCTGGCGCCAACAACCTTTGCAGTCGCACCAACACTCGCCTTAGCTCACCGAGATTAACTCGCTTGGTATTGAGCCTGTCCGCCAACAGAGTGTCTTCAATCACATCTACCTTTTTAATCGCATTGCGCACGATACCAATCAGAACATCGGCCTGATCACGCAACAGATGCGTCAATAATTCTGTGGGTGAATGAAACACTTCACCGAGATTCACTGCATTACGCAGCCGGTCTACCGATTGCAAAGGCTTACGCCGCGCACTCACCATGATATGGCTCGACACGCTAAGCCATAAGGTAGAAATATCCGACGCTTCGTACGCAAAATCATGCAACACATCGTTGACCACCGCAATCAAATGATGATCAGCCAACTCAATCCGGGTGGAACGCGAACCTTCGTGCAAGGCTTCATAAAACTCTTCTGGCAACTCTAGATTTTGCTGTAGCCATTTTTCTGCTGAAACATTCGACAAATTAAAGTGCAGCCAGATAAATGCGTCAGTCCCTTTCTCGCTATGCGCTTGCAGCCATTGCAAAGCTTCTTTGGTATGCAAGGTTTGCCCCTGCTGATTGGGTTCAAACACATAGGCGCAGATCAAACCTGATAAATCTGACCCATAAGAAAACTGTTCGGTTTGCATCATACTTTTCTCGTGAAAATGAACGTTATTGTAATCGTAGATTGATTAATCTCGTTTGTTGTAGTGTCACAAAACGGTCATGCTTACTTCATCTTAAAGTCATATTGGCTTACTACACTCTCGGGTTTTAACTTAATTAAAGTAACCGGAAGACAAGATGAACAACAACAAACGACAATTCGCCCGCCACCTCATGTCAGCACAAGTATTGATGGCCTTGGCACTGATGGCAAACAATACCCTGCATGCGCAAACTGCTCCGATTTCAAATGACATACCAAGCGAATCGCCGACGGCACTGGATTCTGAAGCGATTACCGCTAAAATCGTCATAAAAGGTTCTAGCGTATCTAATCGCGCACCAGTACAGGCCTCATTGAAAGCCACCCAACCTCAATCCATCATCAGCGCGACCTTTATTGAACAGACAGTGACACCCTTGGCAGACTTCAATGCGGTTGCGCGGATTGCGCCAAGCATAGGCGGTGGTGTCTCGGCAAATGGTCCTGGCCTGGCAGAAACAAAAGTGAGCTTACGTGGTTTTCAAGATGGTGAATACAATGTCACTTATGACGGCATTCCGTTTGGCGACACGAATAATCCTACGCACCATTCAACTTCGTATTTTCCGGCACGTATCATTGGCGGTATGGTGATCGAACGCGGCCCTGGCAATGCCAGCAATTTAGGCCAGGCGACCTTTGGCGGATCGATTAATTTGTACTCAAAAGAGCTGTCGCACGAGTTCAATTTCACGCCTTACAGCACTTTCGGCTCATGGAATACGCGTATGCTGGGTGCGCAAATTGACACTGGTGTATTGTCGGATTTAATGAACGGCAACCTGATGTTCAACGCCTCGCGTTTAACGACGGATGGCTACCTCAGTTACAGCGGTGTAACCGAAGATAATTATCAGTTGAAGGCACAACTCCCTATCGGCAGAGACACCAAGCTGACTGCATTCTCCACCTACAACAAGATCCATAGTTTTGTAGCGGACAAAGGTGGCGTGACGCTGACGCAAGTGGCGCAGTTCGGCAGAAACTATGCCTTAAATAATGATCCCACCAGCCAAAATTATTTCGGCTACAACTACAATAATAAGCAAACCGATTTCAACTACGTCCGCCTGCAATCGAACTTCTCTGGCTGGGCTATCGACAATACGCTGTACACCTATGCTTACAACAACGACACTTATTCCGGTCAGGATGCCAGCGGTGCGACCGCCAACGGCACCAAAGCCGCAGCGACCGGCAATAAGGATGTGCCAGGCTATAACAAGCTCAATTCTTATCGCGTGAATGGTGACATCTTCAAGATCACCAACAAGATGGATGCAGGCTTGCTACGCGCCGGTGTATGGCTAGAACATGCCAATACCGACAGACACACATTTGATCTGGATTGGACACTGAATTTGCCTAATCCTAAAGAAGCCACCGCACCTAAAAACGTCGCCTATGATCAGCGTTCTTCATGGAAGCAATATCAGCCCTTCGTCGAGTTTGAATGGGCAGCAGCAGAGTCACTGACCATCACACCTGGCGTGAAATACGTGAACTTCCAGCGCTCATTAACCGCGCCAGTCAACCAGGGCACGCGCATCGCGACGACGACAGATCAAACCTACAACACGACATTGCCTTTCCTGACTGCCAACTACAGCATCGATAAAAACTGGTCAGCGTATGCGCAAACGGCCAAGGGATTTCTGGTGCCGGATCTGTCGATGTTTTATGTCAACAACCCCAGCCTGAGTACACCGAAGCCGCAAACCTCAACCAACTACCAGTTGGGGGCTGTGCACCAATCACAAAACCTGAGCTTTGATGCGGATATTTACCGTATCGATTTCAACAACAAGATTGCGTCGACCGGCACCGGCAATGATCTGGTGTACTTCAACCAGGGCGGCGTGGTCTACCAAGGTTTAGAAGCTGCTGCAACACTGTATGTAGGCAATGGTTTTTCCTTGCATTACAACGCCTCCATAAATAGCGCCAAAGCTAAGGACACAGGTTTGCAAGTGGCCAAGGCACCGGAATCCACCTCAGCATTTGGCTTGCTGTACTCAGCCAATGGTTTATTCGGTTCCTTTATTTCCAAAACTGTTGGCGCTCAATACGCCAAAGATGGACAGCCTGCGGCTTACCAAATTTTGGCTTACACCACAGAAGATCTGACCATCGGTTACCGCTGGAAAACCCTAGGCGGCATGGTCAAAAATCTCAAAGCACAGCTTGGCCTGAACAATATGTTAAACAAGCAGAACATCACATCGATTGCGGCGAACAGCAAGGGCGTGGCTTTTGATCAATACACCTTTGTGCCTGAACGCAGCTGGACCTTGTCGGTGTCTGCTGATTTCTAAAACTTTTGTTGGGTAATGCACTTGAGCAAAGCATGTCCATCCACGTCATTCCCGCGCAGGCGGGAATCCAGCCCGTACATCAAGCGCAGCGCCAATATTGCAGTGCTTCGCAAAAGGTAACTCGGGTTCCCCGCCTGCGCGGGAATGACGAAAACATGTGTAGTCAGTGTTGCAAATGCAAGCCATGTCGATATTTTTAACGACATGGCTTTTTTCATCAAATCTCGGTTCAACTTGAAGAATCTTTCCATGACCCATTCACCAAATAACTTGCTAAAGAAGTTAGTCATCAATTTACTTGCAATACTTTACTTATTCCATTATTCCGCATCGGCCGCCTTAGCAACCACCCGCGATCCTGTTGTGATGTCA
>JANYFV010000348.1 GCA_025359635.1 Undibacterium sp.
CAGCATAGGCACTGCATGTTGCACCTGGCTAAACTCAGGTAAGGGCGTGCCGCCTACGCGCAAGCTAGGAGAGTCAGGCATTCTTAAATCTGGATGCGCCAATTCCAAGCTTTGCAATTCAGCAAACAAGCGATCGTATTCCGCGTCGGGAACACTGGGGTTATCCAAGACATAATAAGCATGTGCATGCCCGTTAATCTCTGCCGACAGCTTTGCAATGCGAAAGCTTACTGAGGACGCGGAATCGTCTTGTTGAATAGATGCATTAAATAAATCGTCTTGCATAAAAATATTTTGCCTAACTACCTTGTCTAACTAAATAGGCGCTGTGCACGTTGGGAACCAGCGCAAATTTGCGCTTCAGCCATCGCCATATAAAAATCATTAACCTGCCCGGCGATTTCATCTAAGGCTGGTTTAGAAATAGGCTGATTTCCGTCATCCACAACAGTGCCACTCAGTCTAGTTGCCAATGACCGTGCGCATGCCGCCATCGCACCAAAACCATCCGACGAAGGCGCGACACAAGGCACATCCAATAACAAGGTGAGCCTAGGCGTGCTGGTTTCACTGATACTGACATTGGTCGATAAAGTGAATAAATTACCGCCATCTCCATCGGGCATGACCAGGCGACCATCAGGTCTAACATCAAAACCTTGGGTTTCTAGCGCAGCGAGCAAAGTTGTAATGTCCCAAGGTGCACCATTGGATAGAACATTCACGCTAAGCTGTGCATCATGTTCAGAAACAAACTGGTGTAATTCTCGCGCAATCGACATGACTCTATTCATATCCGGAATATCTGAATGGGCATTCAAACGATCTGCTATTTCGCGTAAATGGTTAACGAACTCTGAATATTCCAGTTCATTTAATGGCCCACTACGATTCACCATTTGCACACCTGCAAATAAGCTAGTGTAGGCGCCGCCACGTGCGATGACAGATTTATTCCCATCATGCCCAAGAGCGACAAAATGCACTGGCATTTTACCAACGTACTTCAAATCACTGATATCGGCTAACAACTTCTCTCCGCGAACTGGAGTCTCGAATTCAAGAGTGATGACGCAATCAATCACCTCATCAACCGGCAACTCTCTCGCCAAATTAATAGAACTCGATTCCGTTGATGCAGACCAATCGCCATTCAATGGCGATTGGCTTTGATCCTCATCATCATGACCATCCATTCTAGGTTCTTGCCGCGCAGCGGAACCAGAGCCAAACTCATTGGCAGGATTCATCAGTACATCGTCGTGCCCACCTGCAAAAGCTTGATCGACACTTTTTTTAGCTTTGTACTCTTGCCATTTATTAAAGATAACAACACCAACTACCAGCGTTCCACCAATTGCCAACAAACTTAATTGAAGATCCGTCATGCTGCGTGTACCTCACCGACTAAATTTGCAGCGGATTCCATATCCACCGCAACGATTCGAGAAACTCCCTGTTCTTGCATAGTGACACCAATCAATTGTTGGGCCATTTCCATCGCAATTTTATTATGAGAGATGAACAAAAATTGTGTGTTTTTTGACATACGCTTCACCATATTACAGAAACGTTCAGTATTCGAGTCATCGAGCGGCGCATCGACCTCATCGAGCAAGCAAAATGGCGCCGGATTTAACTGAAACATTGAAAATACCAGAGCGGTCGCGGTTAAGGCCTTTTCGCCACCGGATAATAAATGAATGGTGGCATTTTTCTTACCCGGTGGTTGTGCCATTACCTGCACACCAGAATCTAAAATTTCATCGCCAGTCATGATTAATTTAGCTTGTCCACCACCGAATAAAATAGGGAACAATTCAGCGAAATGATGATTCACTTTATTAAACGTATCTTGCAACAGCTCGCGCGTCTCGATGTCAATTTTATGAATGGCATCTTGCAAAGTCGTAATCGCCTCAGTCAAATCGGCATACTGCGCATCCAGGAAAGTTTTGCGTTCTGTCGCTTGCGCCAATTCATCCAGAGCCGCCATATTTACCGCACCCAAAGCCGCAATCGCATTCGTCAATCGGGTGACTTCACCTTGCAAATAAGATGGCCGCATATCGTCGTGCAATTTCAATTCCAGAGCAGCTTCATCGACTTCAAAGTTGCGCAACTGTTCGGCAAACTGTTCCTGATTCAAGCGCGCTGCCTGCTCCTTGAGTTGCAATTCCATGATGCGGTCGCGTTGCGGTTGCAAGCTACGCTCTACCTGCATTTTTGCTTCTTCAGATTGACGTAACTTTTGTGTCAGCTGATCCAGTTCATGCCGTGCATCTGACAAAACACGTTCCTGATCACTGCGTTTATCCAACATGGTTTGCAAGCCAGCCATGGCAGCCTGATCATTCATGGTTTCCAACTCAAGATGACCTTGTTGCATAGTGGAAAAAAGTTGCGCTGCCTGTTCAACCGCCGTAGTGCTGCTGCGTTTCAGTTCGTCAATCTTGCTGCGATGAGATTTTTCTGAGAACGCAATTTCTTGCGCCGCCAATTCCAGATCACGCAAACGCAGGCGTGAGTCGTTAAGTTGCTGCTCTTTTTCCAGATAAAGTGTCTGACCATCCTCATGACTTTCTTGTAGCTCAGCCAATTCCATATCCAGTGTTTCAAACTTTTCTTCTGACTCAGCGCGCGCCTGTTGCTGCTCGCTTTCTTGCGCCGCGATTTCGGCCAGATCCGTCATGATCTGCGTGCTACGTTGATTGAATCGCTCCTGCACTTCAGATAATTTCATGTACTCGATTTGCAGGCCATGTACTGCTTGCGTCAAGATTCCCACTTGTTGACGCAGGTCTTGCAGCTTCTGCGTCGCCTGGGTAAACGCGGATTCGGCACGCACGGCATTACTTCTGGCTTCTTCGGACAACATCTGCTGCGCGCGGCATTGTTTGGTGAGATTTTCAATCTCTTGTTGCCTGCCCAATACGCCATCCTGTTCGGAATCAGCCGCATAAAAACGCACACTAGATCGGCTAATAATGTGGCCTTGTTTCGTGATGAAACATGCACCCTGTGGCAATTTAATTCTATCCATAAACGCGGAAGTCACATCTTCTGCGAGATACACCTGATGCAACCAGTCTTGCATGGAACTACGCACACCTGCATCATTGAGTTGCAAAAGATTAACCAACGGTTTTAATCCATTCACGACTTCATTTGAGTTGGCAACGGTGTTGTCAAAAACGGTTGGTGAATATAGCGCCAGCTTGGCTGGCGGCGCATCGTTAAAAAATGCTTTCGCCCATTCCAGATTCGACATTTCAAGCGCCGATGTGCGCTCTCGCAAAATGGCTTCTAAAGCAGTTTCCCAACCGGCTTCAATATGCAACTTTTGCCATAATTTCGGTAATTTATCCAACTCGTGTTTCTCAAGCCATGGCTGTACTTTGCCTTGACTCTGCACTTTTTCCTGAAGTGACTTTAGCGCGACTAAGCGCGCATCCAACTGCGCAAATTGCGTGGTATTTTGATTGACCTGTTGCTGTGCCGCGCGGCGTTCTTCTTCCAATTGAGGCAGACGTTCTTGCGCCTCTTCCAATTGCATGGTCGATTCTTCGAGCGACTGTCTTTTTTCATCCAACTGCATCGCCATATTCTGCAAATGCGTAGTATCTGGCAAGATCAATCCTTGCTTTTCTTGCGTGAGCCGCTCTCTACGTGAGACTAGGGTATTGAGAATATTCGAGGCGTTACGCTGGTGCGCTGATTCGAGCTCAATCTGCTGCTGCCACTGCATAATTTTGGCACGCGATTCGGTAGTTTTCAGCTGGGCATCGCGCCAGGCTTGCTCTAGTTCAGGCAATTTATCATTGTGTTGCTGTGCAATTTCTTGCGCTTGTTCAGAACGTAATGCCAGCTCTTCCACATGCATTTCTGCTTCGGCAAGATCATCGATAAATTGCTGCCCCTGGCGCTGCCAATGCTCACGCTGTGCCGTCAATGAGGCCAGCTGCGCTTGCAAGCGTGTACGCGATTCGATAACAAATTTAATTTCAGCTTCAAGGCTGCCAATTTCAGCGTTGGTTTGATACAAATGCCCTTGCGCCTGATGCATTTTGTCACCTACGGCGTAATGCGCCTGGCGCATCTGATCGAGCTCTAACTCAACATGGCGCAGTTTTGCGGTTTGTTCTTCCAGCTCAAGCTGGTTTTTTTCTATTTCAGCGAAATGTTTTTGTTGTTCTGCAGCGGCTTCTTTCTTGCGCAACAGCCATAAGAGTTTTTGTTTTTCTTCTTGATCACCTTGCAAGGCATTGAATTTATTTGCAACTACCGCTTGCGCTTCGAGTTTTTCGAGATTGGTATTGAGCTCACGCAGAATGTCTTCCACCCGAACCAGATTTTCGTGAGTGTCATGAATCCGGTTCTCGGTTTCACGTCGTCGCTCTTTGTAGCGCGAAACGCCAGCAGCCTCTTCGAGAAAAATACGTAATTCTTCCGGCCTGGATTCAATGATCCTAGAAATCATTCCTTGCCCAATAATCGCGTAGGCACGCGGCCCTAGGCCAGTTCCAAGGAAAATATCCTGAATATCGCGGCGGCGAACCGGCTGCCCGTTGATGTAATAAGTAGAAGTGCCGTCGCGCGTCAAAGTGCGCTTAACTGCGATCTCTGCATACTGGCTCCACTGCCCTGCAGCTTTACCCATACTGTTGTCAAAAACCAACTCTACCGATGAACGCCCAGCTGGTTTTCTATGCGTAGAACCGTTAAAGATAACGTCCTGCATAGATTCGCCACGCAACTCTGATGCTTTAGATTCGCCCAAAACCCAACGAACAGCATCGATGATGTTCGATTTACCACATCCATTTGGTCCAACGACGCCCACCAGCTGACCAGGGACCTGGAAATTCGTAGGATCTACAAAAGATTTGAATCCAGATAATTTAATAGAAGTTAGGCGCACGTTATATAGTTTTATCGACTTTTAATTAAAATCTAAAGGTGAGTCCTGAGCTTTTTTAGCTATTTTAGACTCTTATTTTCCCCTAAAGAATGCAGGCTGAACATCATATCATTTCAGTAGCGAGGATTTCCACATTTAGCTTTTGCAAATCGATTTGCAAAATCCAAATGATTCTTTATCTTGCATTAAAGCAGCAACATGGTCAGGAGGATATAATGTTAGATTATTTATCAGTCACCGAAAATCAGAACAAGATTCGGCGCCCAGAGCTTTAGACTTAATATTATTTTCCACTCGCCCACCATCCTCAAGCAATCAAATACGTATATACGCACAGTGAATACTTTCCTTAATAAATTACAACCGTATCCTTTTGAAAAACTGAAGCGATTGTTTGCAGATGTCACGCCAAATCCTGCCTACAAAGCAATTAGTCTGGGCCTGGGTGAACCAAAACATCCTACCCCTGAATTTATCAAACAAGCTGTTACGGATAATCTGAATGGTTTGGCGTCCTATCCTTCTACTGCAGGGACAGACGCGCTCAGGCAGTCAATTTCTGCATGGCTCGCAAGACGCTATGCTATCCCAGCCTTGGATTTTGCAACGCAGATTTTGCCGGTGAATGGGTCAAGGGAAGCGCTATTTTCATTGGCGCAAACAGTCATTAATCCAAGTGACAATCAATTTGGCACTCCGCTGGTTCTTTGTCCCAACCCGTTTTACCAAATTTATGAAGGTGCAGCCTATCTCGCAGGCGCAGAACCGTATTTCGCGAATGCCGATCCAGCGCGTAATTTCGCCCCTGATTATCAAAGTATTCCTGCGTCTATATGGCAACGCGTGCAACTTCTATATATTTGTTCGCCGGGCAACCCTACCGGCTCGGTACTCACTCTGGATGATTGGAAGGAATTATTCGAACTTTCTGATCGTTATGGCTTTGTCATTGCTGCCGATGAATGTTATTCAGAAATTTATTTTAAGGCGGAAGCGCCGCTCGGAAGCTTGCAAGCGGCACGTATGCTTGGACGCGACAGCTATCCGCGCCTGATCACTTTATCTAGCTTATCGAAACGTTCTAACGTACCGGGAATGCGCTCTGGCTTTGTCGCGGGAGACGCGGCAATTATTAAGCAATTTCTGCTCTACAGAACCTACCATGGCGGCGCCATGAGTCCTGCAATTCAGGCCGCCTCAATTGCGGCTTGGAACGACGAAGTACACGTACAAGAAAATCGCGACCTGTATATAAAAAAATTCGCCCTGGTAACGCCTATTTTGCAAGAGGTGCTCGATGTGAATTTGCCGGATGCAGCGTTCTACTTGTGGGCAAAAGTAGATAAATCTTCATTAATTTCCGATACTGAATATGCGAGACATCTATACCAAGAATATAATGTCACAGTACTGCCGGGTAGCTATCTGGCACGCGACGCCCATGGCAGTAATCCAGGGCAAAACCGCATACGCATGGCTTTGGTTGCTGATGTGGAAGAATGCCTGGAGGCAGCACATCGTATCGTTGCATTTACAAAGAATTTAGCATCGCAATAAATATTCAATTTTATTCACCCATTTTCATTTTCTGATTGACCACTCCAAATGACTCAACAACTACAGCAAATAATTGATCAAGCCTGGGAAGGCCGCGCTAGTTTTTCACCTAAATCTGCCCCTGCCGAATTACGTGAAGCCGTTGCGCACGTATTGGCACAACTCGATTCAGGCGCTTTGCGCGTGGCAGAAAAAATCAGTGTAGGCAACTGGCAGGTTAATCAATGGATTAAGAAAGCTGTTTTACTCTCTTTCCGATTGGAAGATAATATCGTGATGCCATCTGGCGATCACATGCAGTTTTTTGACAAGGTTCCTACAAAGTTTGCCAATTACACGGCAGAAGATTTCGCCAAAGGCGGCTTTCGTGTAGTGCCGCCAGCGGTCGCACGTCGAGGTAGTTTCATCGCAAAAAATGTTGTTTTGATGCCGTCTTACGTCAATATCGGTGCCTATGTCGATGAAGGCGCAATGGTCGATACGTGGGCAACCGTTGGTTCATGTGCACAAATTGGTAAAAATGTTCACCTATCTGGTGGCGTTGGCATAGGTGGCGTGCTTGAACCTATGCAAGCCAACCCAACCATCATTGAAGACAATTGCTTTATCGGCGCCAGATCAGAAGTGGTTGAAGGTGTCATCGTTGAAGAAAATTCCGTCATTTCCATGGGCGTGTATATAGGCCAATCGACCAAAATTTATGATCGCGCAACTGGCGAAATCACTTATGGCCGAATTCCATCAGGCTCAGTTGTTGTTTCTGGCAATCTGCCTTCTTCGGATGGTAAATACAGTTTATATTGTGCTGTCATTGTCAAACGCGTCGACGCACAAACAAGATCCAAGACCAGCATCAATGAATTACTGCGCGGCGTTTGATTATTTGCATCACTAATAAGTATTTGAACAAACATTCGAACAAACATTCGATTGACAATACCGATTGAGTTCAAGATAGGAAATTATCATGGCAATGGACCGTTTATTTGAGTTAATGAAAGAAAAACAAGCCTCGGACATGTTTTTCGCAATGAACTCGCCAATTCATTTGAAGATTAATGGCAATTTACTGCCGATTAATCAGCAGAAAATGGATCAGGCAAATATTCTTTCATTATTAAATGAAGTAGTGTCTCCAGTGGACATGGAAATTCTGGAACGTAAGAATGAGCTCAATATCGGTATTGGCGCACCAGGAATAGGCCGTTTTCGCTTATCGGCCTTCCGTCAACGTGGTTCTATCTCTGCGGTATTTCGTTTTGTGCCAGGCATCATCCCGCCTATTGATACACTCAATTTACCTCCGGTTCTGACAGAATTGATCATGGAGAAACGTGGCCTGATACTCTTGGTCGGTGCCACAGGTTCTGGTAAATCAACGACGATTGCTTCCATGCTGGATTACCGCAATGAACTCAGGACCGGACATATTCTGACGATTGAAGATCCGATAGAGTATCTATTTAAAAGTAGAAAATCCATCGTCAATCAAAGAGAGATTGGTACCGACTCCGAGAGCCTGCAAACCGCATTAAGAAACTCACTGCGACAAGCGCCGGACTGCATCTTGATCGGTGAGATTCGCGATCTCGATACCATGTTGGCGGCGATCGCTTATGCGCAATCTGGTCATTTGGTTTTGGCGACCTTGCACGCGAATAACAGTTATCAGGCACTCAACCGCATTATTAGTTTCTTCCCGATGGAAAGTCGTAGCGCTTTGCTACTTGACTTATCATCTTCGATCCGCGCAGTCATTTCTCAACGCCTGATCCGCGCTGTGGATGGCGGGCGTTGTCCAGCGGTTGAGATCATGCTGAATACTCGCTATGTTGCCGAGTTGATTGAACAAGGTGATATTTTTCAAATTAAAGAAGCGATTGAAAAGAGTTTATCTCCTGGCTCTCAGACATTTGAACGTGCATTGATGCAGTTAATTAAAGATGGCTTAATTACCCAGGAAGAAGGATTGGCCAATGCGGATTCTGCCAATAATTTGTTGTGGCTATTGAACAATGAAGTAGTCAACGTTCCTGTAGAGCTAGAGCCGGAACCGCTGAAGACAGAAGAGGCATCGTTCACAGAATTCACCTTGAGTATGTAGATAGTGGATATGCAAAGTAAAAAAAGTATTACTGTTTTTGGCATACCCAACTGCGACACAGTCAAAAAAGCGCGGGTCTGGTTGCAGGAACAAAACGTGGATTTTATTTTTCATGATTTCAAAAAAAATGGACTCACTCGCAGCACTGTAGAAAATTGGTTAAACCATGTCGATCTCAATCTGCTGATTAATCGCAAGGGAACGACATGGCGGGCGCTGACAGATGAGCAAAAAGCTTCATGTCAAAATCGCGATGGCGCAATCTCGTTGATGATGGCATCACCCTCTGTGATCAAACGACCTGTTTTGCAGCTTGCGTCACCAAATGACGCAAACGAAGCGACTGACACTCAGCAAGTTGTCGTCGGCTTTTCGGCACAACTTTACCAACCTCTTTTTAAGTAAATTCCATGAGCAAAACACTCGCGCTGACAGAACAACTGATCGCGCTTGATTCAGTGACGCCTGAAGACAAAGGCTGCCAACAAACACTGATTTCATTATTAGAGCCATTAGGGTTCAATTGCGAAACCATACAATCAGGCGACGTCACTAATTTGTGGGCGCGCAAAGGTACAGCGCAGCCCTTAGTCGTGTTTGCAGGTCACACTGATGTGGTACCCACCGGTCCGGTCGATCAATGGCAATCAGCACCATTTGCCCCTACCCATCGTGACGGCAAACTATTTGGCCGCGGCGCTGCCGATATGAAGACCTCGGTCGCCGCCTTTGTCGTTGCCACAGAAGAGTTTCTCGCAGCGCATCCGAATCATGGCGGCTCCATCGGCTACCTGATCACCAGTGATGAAGAAGGTCCGGCTACGGACGGTACGGTCATTGTTTGCGATATGTTAAAGGCACG
>JANYFV010000366.1 GCA_025359635.1 Undibacterium sp.
AATAAGCCGCATGCATACGCGCACCCGACACTGCCTCGTAGCAATCCATCAGATCTTCACGTTCACGGAAAGCATACAAAAATACTGCCATCGCCCCCACATCCAATGCATGCGCACCGATCCATAACAAGTGATTCAGTAAGCGAGTAATCTCATCAAACATGACACGAATATACTGCGCACGGAGTGGCACTTCGAGTCCGAGCATTTTTTCAATTGCCATGACATAGGCATGCTCATTACTCATCATGGAGACGTAGTCGAGCCTATCCATGTAAGGCACAGATTGCAGATACGTCTTTTGTTCAGCAAGCTTTTCAGTTGCGCGATGTAACAAGCCTATATGCGGATCCGCGCGTTGAATAACCTCGCCATCGAGCTCCAATACCAAACGCAAAACACCATGTGCAGCAGGATGTTGTGGGCCAAAATTTAATGTGTAATTTTTGATTTCGGCCATTATTTTGCCCCGTAACTTTCTTCACGAATAACGCGCGGAGTGTTCTCACGCGATTCGATCGTTACAGGTTGATATACGACGCGCTTTTGTTCAGCGTCGTAACGCATCTCAACATAACCAGTCATAGGAAAATCTTTACGGAATGGGTGACCAATAAAACCATAATCAGTCAGAATACGGCGCAAATCATTATGGCCATCAAACAAGATACCAAACAGATCAAAAGCTTCGCGCTCATACCAATTGACAGAAGTCCACACACCAATCAAAGAAGGAACGACAGGCATGTCATCATCTACAGCAAAAGTACGAACGCGCAGACGCCAATTCAGAGTCACCGACAACAGATGTGAAACAACCGCAAAACGGGCGCCATTCCAAGTACCATCGCCATAGGTGGAATAATCCACACCGCAAAGGTCAATTAATTCTTCGAAACAAGTAGATGCGTTATCACGCAAATCACGCATCGCCTGCAGATAATCGGCAGGCGCAACAACTACTGTCACCTCGCCAAGCGCCACTGATAATTGCAGCGCGCGATCACCCAAGACATCTTTTACAGCCGCCTCAAGCTTTTCTAATTTTGTCGTCATATTCAAAGTCGCCCTTATTCGCTTAATCAGCGAGCAATCGTATTGGTACGTTTGATTTTATTCTGCAACTGAATAATGCCGTATATCAGCGCTTCTGCAGTTGGCGGACAACCCGGCACATAAATATCAACCGGAACGATGCGATCACACCCACGCACAACCGAGTAAGAATAATGGTAGTAACCGCCACCATTTGCACAAGAACCCATCGAGATTACCGAACGCGGCTCCGCCATCTGATCATAAACTTTACGTAGCGCCGGCGCCATTTTATTACACAAGGTACCAGCCACGATCATCACATCAGAGTGTCGCGGTGATGGGCGAAAAACACCAGCACCAAAACGATCAAGATCATAACGCGAACAACCAGCGTGAATCATCTCAACCGCACAGCATGCCAAACCAAAACTCATCGGCCACAAGGAACCAGTACGAGCCCAGTTAATCAGCTGATCAGCTGTAGTAGTGACGAAACCTTCATTTAGTACACCATCAATTGCCATAATCTATCACTCCCAATCCAGGGCGCCCTTTTTCCAGATGTACCAAAATCCGACCGCAAATTCAAGAATAAAACCGAGCATGATCAAAAACCCAGACCAGCCCAAATCCCTCATGGACACAGCCCAAGGGAAGAAAAACGCAGTTTCAAGATCAAATAAGATAAACAAAATGGCGACGAGATAGTAACGCACGTCAAACTTCATACGCGCATCTTCAAACGCCTCAAAACCACATTCATAGGGAGATGTTTTTTGGCTGTCAGGCTTAAAAGGTCCGAGAATACGACCTATGACTTGCGGCAAAATACCGACCGCAATGCCAACCAAAATAAAAAGAAGAACAGGGAAATAATTTTCGAGATTCACGATAGACCCCCCGCATTTAAACGTTACATTGAAGAAATTTGCTGCATGATATCCGCTACAGACCTCAAGAAATTAAAAACAAATAATTTCTTGATCAAACTCAACAAAAAACCAAGCATATTTTTATTGGTGCCGACGACGAGACTCGAACTCGTACAGCTTTCGCCACTACCCCCTCAAGATAGCGTGTCTACCAATTTCACCACGTCGGCATAAGCGCTGCATTTTACTCTGTTCATCGCATTTGTTCAACGAACAATTGCGGAAATTCAATGTTTTTTTGCAGCGCAATAGAAATACTTATTTTGGAATTTGGCTGGACTGACTAGCCGCACTCGCAGGCGCCGCAACCGGAGCTGCAACAGGAGCCGTTTTGACTGACGACAAATTATCCATCACGCCAACTGACGCAGTCCGATTACTACTAATGTAAGCCAAAGCCAAAGTCGCAGCAAAGAAAATTGATGCAGCTACACCAGTCGACTTAGAAAGAAAATTGGATGAGCCAGTAGCACCAAAAAGGCTCCCCGACGCTCCCGAGCCAAATGACGCACCCATATCAGCTCCCTTACCATGCTGCAAGAGAACCAGACCAATAATTATCAAAGCAGACAGAACCTGGACAATAACAACTGCCGTAAAAAAATTTTGCATTCAAACCACCCATTTAAATTAATCGATACAACAAATTACAAACAACAAATACTTTTACATTGCGCCTTTAAACCGCGCGTTTATGCCACATTCACAATAGAAAGGAAATCTACTGATTTTAAAGCGGCACCACCAATTAAACCGCCATCAATATCCTCCATCGCCAGCAACTCCTTTGCATTCTCTGGCTTCATACTGCCGCCATACAAAATTTGTACATTTCTCGCGATATCGACATCCTTAATCGCCAACATTCTGCGCAACATAGCATGAACTTCTTGAGCCATTTGCGGTGTCGCTGTTTTACCTGTTCCAATCGCCCAAACTGGCTCATATGCAACTACCAGCCGCTTCAACGCATCAATATCCACAAGATCTAGTACCGCCTGAAGTTGCGCACTCAAGATTTCTGTGGTTTGGCCCAATTCACGCTGCTCAAGAGTTTCACCAACACAAACTATTGGGCAAATTCCAGACTTTAATGCCTGCACTGTTTTTTGAGCAATCAATTCGTTCGATTCATGATGATATGCTCTCCGCTCAGAGTGACCAACTATCACATATTGACAAGCAAGATCAGCAAGCATCGCTGCAGATATTTCCCCCGTGTACGCTCCCGAGTCATGCACAGAAACATCCTGCGCGCCC
>JANYFV010000368.1 GCA_025359635.1 Undibacterium sp.
GCATGCTAGGGCTGGCGATTGATCTGGCGATGAATAAACTGAATAATCATTTGCTGCGCTGGCACCGTGGTTTGGAGAATTAAGATGACGAATAATATGACGAACGAGATAGCAAACGCGCAAATTAAAGTCAAGGCCGTCAACAAAATTTTTAAGACGGCAGACAAAGAAGTGGTCGCGCTGAAAGACATTCATCTAGCGATAAGCGAGGGGCAGTTTGTCTGTCTCTTGGGGCCTTCAGGCTGCGGCAAATCAACTTTGTTAAACGCGGTCGCGGGCTTCTCTTTACCCAGTAGCGGTAGCATTACCACTAATGGTGTTTTGGTCAGTGGGCCAGGGCCAGACCGTGGCATGGTGTTTCAGGAATATGCCTTGTTTCCGTGGATGACAGTGGCGCAGAATATTGCTTTCGGCCTGGAAATAAAAGGCATGGGCAAATCTGAAATCGAGTCGCGTGTCACGGGTTTATTGGGCATGCTAGGCTTGGCCGATTTTAAGAACCGTTTCCCCAAAGATCTATCAGGCGGTATGCGCCAAAGGGTGGCGATCGCCCGAGTGCTAGCGCTCGACTCTCCTATTATGTTAATGGATGAACCTTTCGGCGCGCTCGAT
The DNA here is from genome assembly GCA_025359635.1 of Undibacterium sp. Taxonomy (GTDB): domain Bacteria; phylum Pseudomonadota; class Gammaproteobacteria; order Burkholderiales; family Burkholderiaceae_D; genus Undibacterium. The sequence goes on from JANYFV010000368.1 coordinate 613, forward strand.
GCGCTCACCAGACGCAATCTGCAAGATGAATTATTGCGCATCTGGGCAGAGCTGAAGAAAACCATTATCTTCGTCACGCATAGTATAGAAGAGGCGATTTATCTGGCCGATAGGATTATCGTCATGACCTATCGCCCCGGAACGGTGAAGCGTGACATCATCGTTGAATTGCCACGTCAACGTGATCCGTCTTCGGCAGAATTTAATGCGCTTAAACGAGAGTTAGGGCAATTGGTGATGGAAGAACAGCAGCGCCATCACAATGATGAGTTGAAGATGGCGGCAGTGGATTGATGACTTCGCTTGCGCATGTTTAAAAATATTTGAAAATAAGCGGATGAGTACGGGTAAGCGTCTTATTTTACTGATGTCGGTCGTGATGTTGGCTTTGACGCTGATCTGCACGGCCTATCTGTTGACGTCTCGTAAGGCCGGTGATGAATTGAGACTGGCGGGCGACAGACAATTGCAAATCATCGCACTTGATCTTGATTCTGTGCTTGAACGCTATGAAACACTGCCTTATTCAGTTGCTTATTTGCCTTTAGCTGCGCAAGTATTGGCCGCGCCGCAAGATCAAGCTTTATTGCATGAGTTAAATCTGACTCTGCAGGATTTGCAAGGGCAGGCCAAAATTGCTGCCATTTATCTGATGGATACCAATGGCAAAACCATCGCCGCGAGTAATTGGAATACCGAGCAAAGTTATATCGGGCAAAATTTTGCCTTCCGGCCTTATTTTACTGAAGCGATCAATGCTTTCCGCAGCAGTGCCGGGAACGCCGGTCATTTTTATGCAATTGGTAATACCACGAATATTCCTGGCTACTTTATTTCTCAACCAGTTTATTCACTTGGTCGCCAACATGGATCAACCGCACCAGTTGGTGTAATTGCGGTAAAAATTAGTCTGGATGCTTTCGAGCAATCCTGGCGTAGCAGTGAAGAACCTATCGCTCTGGTCGATAGAAATGGTGTGGTGTTTTTAAGTAACCGTAGTGTATGGCAATACCGCAGCTTGCGCACGCTCGATCAAGCGGTGCAGCAAAACATTCATGCAACCTTGCAATATGCAGGTAAAAACATCGAGCCGATTAGCGCTTTATCGAAACCCGATCGTGCTGGTTTTGGTGATTATTTATCGCGTCCCATAGGTCGTCTTGGCTGGCAGCTAATGTTATTTCCCAATGAGGCAAAGGTAGTGCGTGCGGGTTTGCAAGCAGCGCTAATCACTCTGTTGTTATTGATTTTGCTAGCCGTGTTTGCCGGTGCGTATTACCAACGTCAACGCCGCCTGGAGGAAAGGCTGGCCGCGAGTCTTGCACTTAAACAAGCGGCCGATGCTCTCGAACAAAATATCGCGCAACGCACGCAAGATCTTACGTTGGCGAATGCGCAGCTAGAAGCGCAATTAGACAAACTCAGGCAAGCAGAAAATCTATTGCGTTCGACGCAAAATGAAATGGTACAAACTGGCAAGCTAGCCATGTTGGGGCAAATGGCTGCCGGCATTACACATGAACTGAACCAGCCTTTGACTGCGATACGCGCTTTTGCGGATAATGCGCGCACTTTTTTATCGCGTGGCAATCAAGCGCAAACCAGTGCCAATCTTCAGCATATCAGCGATGCCAGTGACCGCATGGGCGCGATCATCGGACAGCTAAAAGGTTTCGCCAGAAAAAGTTCTGATGCGCTGACGGAAGTCGATGTGATAAAAGCGATCCACGCTGCGGCGGCACTATTGCATAGTGAATTTGGCATCCGCCCATTTTACGAAATTTCGGCTATGCTCAACAAGTTGACAGTACCTACTGGTCAGCTCCCTATGAAACAACCGATTTTCGAATCAGCACATAGGTAAAAGTCGTCGTTCCCGCGAAGGCGGGAATCCAGAATTGACCTCCATGCCTGTCAATTCTGGATGCCGGATCAAGTCCGGTATGACGGTAATTGGGGTATGATGTATCGCGTATACAAGAGGCTGAATAATTACCACCACGGAGACTCAGAGACAGAGGAAAACCTTGCTCATGCTGTTCTCTGTGTCTCAGTGCCTCTGTGGTGAAAGGTTTGATGATTGCTAATTCACTTTTTGCATAAGTTCTAATAAAAAAAAGGGGCACGTTTAAAACGTGACCCTTGGGTACTACAGCCTGCATTACAGCTTAATTCACAGTCTTATTTACTATAAGTTCCAGTTGCAGTTGTAGCCGATTCAGCGCCCATTTCTTTGAGCAAGTTATCCGCTTTATCAACGTGCTTCATTTCCCACAGCATGTAACGCAAATCTACCGCAATAGTACGTGTGTTGGTTTTGCTGAAATCCCAATCCGAGATTATCGAATCGAGCGTGCCATCAAATGCCAGTCCGATAAATTCGCCTTTGGCGTTTAACGCGGCAGAGCCAGAATTGCCACCGGTGATATCTAAAGTCGCCAGGAAGTTAACTGGTACGGTTTTTAAGACTGGGTCGGCATAGTTACCAAAATCCTTGGCTTTAATTGCAGCTAATTGGGCTTCGGGGGCATTGAATTCGCCCGTACCAGTTGCTTTGGCTGCAACCCCTTTGACGGTGGTAAATGCGGTCCAGGTAGTGCCATCAGCACCATATGGGCGACCTGCAACTTTACCGAAGGTCACGCGCAAGGTGCTATTGGCATCTGGGTAAACAGCGAGTCCTTTGCTCTTCATAAAGGCAATTTTCGCTTTCATGTAATTGGCGTAGGCTTGCTGAATATTCCCATCGAGTTCTTCGTCCAGTTCTTCACGCTTGATGCCTTCGGCATACATCGCAACTGCCGCTTTGATGAAACTATCGTCGTTCGTCTTGAAATCATCAGGTTTACGATCCAACCATGCGGCACGGCTAGTCTTGTCACCTAATTTGCTGCCAGCATACATAGTGTCGAGTAAGGCTTTCAAATCAGTTGAAGACATGCCATCCTGGATGCCCATTGCAGCATCAAAGTTGGCATTGCGATCGGCTTTTGTTTGCGCTGCATATTTGCTTAAGCTATTGAGCACGAGAGCTTTGTCGACTTTTTCATCGTAGCTACGTTCAATCGCTTCAATGCGTGACTTAAATCGTGGCAAATCACGGGTCTGATAACCGGTTTTACGCTCGGTATCAGGCTTGCTCATTTCGTTCGCCATGCGATACATAGAGCGCGCCGTACTCAACATTCTAGGTGAGGACGAATTTAGGTAAAAATCACGCTTGGCTTGAACATCACGTTGCGCGATGAGTTTTTCTATTTGCTCAATATCGTTAGCAAATTCTTTCATGCGCGCAGGGCTGCCGTTAACCCAGGCTTTCAATTCTGCATGTTCTGTGGTTTTGCGCGTAAGGAAATCACTCCCAGCATAGCTCGCCAACATACCCTGACGATTTTTGTAATAATTGTTGATGCCCGCGACTTGGCCAGCATATTTCAATTTAGTGTCGGGATTATCTTTGGTCTCGCTGGCAATAATTGCCAAGGATTCACCAGATGCTTTGACAAACGCCGGGTAGCTCCAGTCAAAAGTATTGGATACTTCTGACGGCAAACGATGGCGGTTGGTTCGACCTGGATAGCCCAGTACCATAGCAAAATCGCCTTCTTTCAAACCATCTTTAGCCAGTTTCAGGAAATGCTTAGGAATGTATGGAACATTGTCTTTGCTAAATTCGGCAGATTTGCCGTCTTTACTAACGTAGGCGCGGTAAAAACCATAGTCGCCGGTGTGGCGTGGCCACATCCAGTTATCTGTGTCACCACCAAATTTACCTACGCCTTCAGCTGGCGCATGGACCAGACGGACATCGCGGATTTCTAGTTGTTTGATCAGGTAGAACTCAAGTCCACCGTAATAGGAAGCAACGTTGCAACGATGGCCGGCGTCTTTTTCACAGTCTGCAACCAGAGTTTTTTCATTTTTTTCCATCGCATCGATGCGTTTTTTGCCCGTTAGTTTGGCTGCATCGCTAGTGATAATTTTGTTACTTACATTTGTCACTTCCTTAGTCACGAAGATGCGCGACCCAGGTGAAGCGGGAAGCTCTTCTGCAAAGGTCTTAGCCAAAAAGCCATTCGCTAGCAAATTGCGTTCGGGGGTGGAATTGTGCGCGACACTGCCATACACGCAATGGTGATTGGTGGCGACCAAGCCCTGTGGCGATACGAAGGAAGCGGAACAGCCTCCTAAGCTAACTATCGCGCCCATCGGGAATTCGGTTAATTTGGTTAAGGTAGCAGGATCAAGTTTTAAACCTGCGGCTTTAAGCTGTTTTGCTACTTGTGGTAGCTGCTGTGGCATCCACATACCTTCGTCGGCATAAGCGACGTTGCTGAGGATGGCCAGCGTGACGAGTATTTTTTTCATGGTTTTCTTATTTATTCAGTTGAGTAAATTGAAATGTGATTGTTCCGGATTAGAACAGCAAATATAAACGCCCCATATTGGACGTCGATAGGAGGGCGATTATGCAAAAAAGTTCAAGAATTAGGGGAATTTCTTTCGCTGCAGTGCATCACGTTTATTATTCATTCGCATGTGACATTTGGCGTAAGGTTTGAAAAAACTGAAATTAGTATTGATAGGCACTGACTATATTTTCGTCGACATGGTGTAAACTTAAGTTATGCAAATCTATTTAAGCTTTCTGGCAGCGGCAATGTATGTCGTTTGCTCTATTCTCCCCGGGACGCGCCGCATGCTGGTGTCCAGTCTTATCGCGGCTGCATGGTTAATCCATGGCATTGCCTTATGGTTGGTGGTATTTTCGCCAGATACTTTACGCGTTGGTTTTGCGGTGATGCTTTCCGCCGCTATGTGGGTGTCCGTTTTGGTGTATTGGCTAGAAAATCTTAATTTTTCTCTTGATGGCTTAAAGGTGTTGTTGTTGCCGAACGCTGCAATTATGGTTGTGCTGCCGATATTCTTTCCGGGTAGCCTCATTGAGCTGGCGGGTAAAACCACGATGTTTCCATGGCATGTCAGTATTGCCTTGTTGGCCTATAGTACGCTGACCATTGCTGCGTTTCACGCCCTGGTGATGAGTGTGCAGGACGCGCAATTGCACAAACGTCGCGGCAATCGGCAGCAACATTGGATGCAGGCAGCCATCGAACGTTTGCCGGCCATCATGACCATGGAAAAAATTTTGTTTCGGCTGATTTTTCTCGGCTTTGTTTTATTGACCTTAACTGTTCTATCTGGGGTGATCTTTTCAGAACAGGTACTCGGCGTCGCTTTTAAGTGGGATCATAAGACCTTACTTTCACTTTTGTCGTGGGTATTGTTTGGCATACTCTTAATTGGCAGGAAATGGCGTGGCTGGCGTGGCAAGACGGTATTGACTTTCACGATGAGCGGCTTTTTGACTTTATTACTTGCCTATGTCGGTAGCCATTTTGTGCTTGAAGTCTTGTTACACCGGAGCCTGACATGAGACTCTTGATGTGGTTGGCCTTGGCAGTCTTGGTGATTTTTGCTTTGCGTAAAAAAAGCCTAACCCCGCCATCTTCTGGCTATCCTTCAAGTGCCAGACAGCCAGAGAATAATGACACGGGCGAAACGATGTTGTGCTGCGATCGTTGTCAAGTGTATTTTCCCGCTTCGGAGGCGATTTTGCGCGGAGAAAAAGTATATTGTTGTGCCGCTCATGCGGATCAAATTTAGATGTCATCCGAAGTTAAAGCCCAAGTCAAAAACACCAGCACCAACTTTTGGCGTTCGTTACAAACGCTCAATATCTCCCGCGTCGTCGTTGCTGTCGTACTGTTCGTTTATTTTAATTTAAAGACAGGTAAAGAATTCTGGTCTGAGGAACAGTTCTGGTTTCGTAGCTCATCCATAGCCTACGTTGTGATGGCGGTTGCCTTTGTCCTTTTTAAAGCGTTTTATCGAAAGCGTTTTATGTGGCACGTGGCGCCACAGATTGCCATTGATATTGTCATTATTTCTGTCTTGTATCTGGCGTCTGGCGGTGGCAAAAGCGGCTTGGCTATTCTGTATCTTTTCCCTTTGGGTGGTGTAGCGATACTTGCACCTTTGCTTTGGGGCCTATTTTTTTCCTCCGTCGTTACCTTAATTTTATTAACGGAGAACGCCTATCGCGCCTTGCAATTCGAGGATAACATTCCCATTTCTCAGGCCGGCCTGTTCGGAGCCGCGTACTTTTCGGTGGTGTACCTGCTGAATCGTTTGGCCGGAAACCTGATACGCCAGGAAGAATTGGCGAATACGCGCGGTAAGGAGTTGGCGATACAGCAGGCAATCAATCGTCTGGTGATTTCGGATATGGGGGATGGGATTTTGGTGGTAGATCAAAATGATGTTCTTTTTGAGATCAATCCCGCTGCACAGCATATGTTAGGCATTGATGAGCAACTTAGTCGCCGTATCACCAACATAAAGTTGGCAGAAGTGGCCGAATTAGCGCCGGTCGCTAATGCTTTGCTTGCGCGGCAGCAAGCAGCTCAAGCGAATAAGACTAATGCGACTCTTTGGTTGAGAAATGAAGATGCTTACTTCGTTTCGATCCGGCGACTTGATGAACGCATTAGCGACGCTGTGTCTTCAGAGCATATCGATCGGGCTGACCGTCCAGAGTTTGTGATTCACCTTAAATTGCGGTTTGTCAGTGTGGGCCAGAGTGAGTTGATGGACCTGGTTGAGAACTTTTCTGATTACACGATTATTTTTATGCAAAATGTCTCGGACATCGAAAATCAGGCGCAGCAATTAAAACTTGCGTCGATGGGGCGTTTAACTGCGAGTATTGCGCATGAAGTAAGAAATCCACTTTCTTCGATTTCCTATGCTGCGTCTTTATTAAATGAAGATGTTAAAAATGAAGTGCAGACAAAACGATTATTAAAAATCGTTGATGACAATGTTCTAAGATTGAATCAATTGATTGAAGATATCTTAAAGTTATCGCGAAAGGCTCAGGCAGATGTATTACCTTTTGACTTGATCTCCGAGCTAAAGTCTATCGTGCAAGATTTTGTGGAAACCCGCAATTTGCCGGAGCATTTAATTTAGATTGATGATGCGGTCACATTTAAACTTACATTTGATCTCGGGCATTTGCGCGAAGTGGTGGTCAACTTGCTGTCCAATGCGGTGCGATATGCCAGCGGGCAGGCGGGCAGTATTCGGCTATATGTGAAAATAAATATCTCCAACCGACGCGAATTGCATATATTAGATGATGGGCCAGGCATCCCATCGGCGGTGCGCTCGCATTTGTTTGAGCCGTTTTATACGACATCAAGTAAAGGTACTGGACTTGGCTTGTATATGGCACGAGAATTGTGTTTGAATAATAAGGCTTTGTTAGATTATGAATATCGCAACGATGATTTGCATCAAACATCATCAGAACCTACGGGACGTTTTGTGATTAATTTTTCCCTACCGGAACGCCCATGAGTCAACATGAAGCACAAAATATCCCACGTATTTTAGTGGTAGATGATGAAGCGCATCTGCGCGAATTACTAGAAATTACCCTCATCAAAATGGGCTTGGACGTAGACTGCGCAGAGTCTTTAACTGCGGCCCGAGCATGCTTGAGTAAGAGTAGCTATGCGTTGGTATTGACGGATATGCGCTTGCCAGACGGCTCTGGTATGGAATTGGTACAGGAAGTGTGTAACTTGTATAAAAACACCCCGATCGCCGTGATTACGGCGTTTGGCAGCGCCGATAATGCGGTGGTGGCGCTCAAGGCTGGCGCATTTGATTACGTCTCGAAACCCGTTGCTTTAGATCAATTGCGTAAATTGGTCAGGTCGGCTTTGCAGATGAATGAAGTGCCCATCGAGAAAGCCGTCGAGATCTCGCAGGCAGTACAAGTCAACCCTTCATTCCTGATCGGTGAATCGCCAGAAATTCAACACGTACGCGCCCAGATTACGCGACTGGCGCGGAGTATGGCGCCTGTGATTATTACCGGCGAATCAGGCAGTGGCAAAGAACTCGCCGCGCGTGAAATTCACCGCAATAGTGTGCGTGCCAGCAAACCATTTATCGCTGTCAATTGTGGTGCGATTCCTGAAGCCTTGATGGAAGCTGAGTTTTTCGGCTACAGAAAAGGCGCATTCACAGGTGCTGCGGACGACCGCGATGGTTTTTTTCAAGCCGCAAATGGCGGAACCCTGATGCTAGATGAAGTGGCGGATCTACCTTTGGCGATGCAGGTTAAATTATTGCGTGCGATTCAAGAAAGACGCGTACGTAAAGTTGGTGCAACGACGGAAGAACCAGTCGACGTGCGTATCGTCAGTGCTACCCATCAAAATCTGGCTGATTGTGTTAGTTCGGGTAAATTCCGCCAGGATCTGTATTATCGACTGAATGTGATTGAGCTAAATTTGCCCCCGTTGCGCGAACGATTGGGCGATATTCTCGAGCTGTCACGAGTCATCCTGTTGCGTTTGGCTACTCCAGATTATCCTATTACATTGCATGAGACGGCTTTGGAAGCTCTACAGGAATATGATTTCCCCGGGAATGTGCGCGAGCTAGAAAATATTCTTGAACGAGCGGTGGCGTTCGCCAATGATGCTTGCATAGAAGTTAGTGATCTCGCATTGCGTGGGCAGCGTCGTTCGGCGATTTCTGCGCAATCGGCAAGCAACCATGGTGATGTGCCTGCCTTGATTGCGCAAGAAAGCGCGAACGCGTTTCTTGTACCAGAACTGCCGTTCTCTTTACCTGATTACCTGGAAAGGATAGAGAAAGAACTGATTGGCCGTGCGTTAGTAAAGGCGCGCTACAACCGTACTCATGCCGCAGAATTATTGGGTGTGAGCTTTCGCCAGTTACGTTATCAGATACAAAAATTAAAGATCCATGATCCGGAGTAAGTTTACTATTCCCAATAATCCAAGCTTGCATATTGCAGCAGATGGTTGGTGTATTCAAGCTAGTCGGCAAGATTCGCCAAATTACGATGCACGCTCCGATCCGACAGATATCTCGCTCCTAGTCATCCACAATATCAGTCTGCCCGCCGGACAATTTGGCGGCACCGCCATTACTGAGCTATTTCAAAACTGCCTCGATTGTAGTGCGCACAAGAGTTTTGAGTCGCTGCGCGATGTCAAGGTCTCCAGTCATTTTTTAATTCGACGCGATGGCGCTTTGCTGCAATTTGTCTCTACGTTAGCTCGCGCCTGGCATGCCGGCGTCTCTTCTTTTGATGGGCGCGCAGCTTGCAACGATTTTTCTATTGGTATCGAACTTGAAGGAACGGATGATCTGCCATTTGAAACGGAGCAGTACCAATCGTTGGGATTATTGACGCAGGCTTTGTTAGCTCGCTTTACGATTACGCATATTGTTGGGCACGAGGAGATTGCGCCTGGTCGCAAGACTGATCCCGGGCCGTGTTTTGATTGGGAATTGTATGAACGCAGTATTACTCAGGACAAGCGCAGATAGTTTAACTAAAAAAGCACTGTATTTTGTCCACGAAAGACACGAGGAAACACGAAAAAAATGCTTATCCGAAATCTAATTTTGTGTTTTATTTTGTTCGTGCCTTTCCTGGACAAGATCTTTTCTTCATGAAGCCCCCTGCAGTCTTGCCAGTCTTTGATTTGACATCGCATTTCAAAATTTCAAAAAATCACAACACCATACTTTACAAAAGCGCAGGTAATTTCCTTGCAAAAGATGTCGCTAGTTAGCGCTCGCTAACCTTCTCGCGACGATGTTTGTAAGCTTTCAAAAAGTCAATTGCCTAAACCATTTATTCAATAATAAAAAATGTACTTTTTTCCACAGAAAGAAGTTGCACTCGCGTAGCGCTACCACTAGAATTAGTGCAAATTAAAGATTGAGCACTAGATCTAGTTGTTTTTGGCATTTCATTTGGGCAATTTTTAATTCTACCGTTATTGGCGACAATGCAGGAATAATGTTTTTTTTAGTTATGTTTTAACGGACATGCCTAAGAAAAAACAGCAGTATAAAAATGAAAAATCGCCAGACAAATGCGTAACACTGAATAACCCTGAACCGGAGGCGACATGCACTCTTCAATAGAAACATCTTCAACTACCTCACCTGATATCGCCTCATTACATATTGGCTCGGCATCGCATGCTCTTGCACCGCACGCTACTAGTTATAGTGAATATCGGATCATTCGTCGAAATGGCGCAGTGGTGGGTTTTGAGCCGTCCAAGATTTTGATCGCAGTCACAAAAGCGTTCCTGGCGGTAAATGGTGGTCAAGGTGCCGCGTCAGCGCGGATTCGTGAATTGGTTGAACAACTCACTACAAGTGTGGTGTCGGCTTTAGTTCGTCGCCAACCGGCCGGTGGCACCTTTCATATTGAAGATATCCAGGATCAGGTTGAATTGGCCTTGATGCGTTCTGGCGAACATGATGTCGCGCGTGCGTATGTCTTGTATCGCGCCAAGCGCATGGACGAGCGCCGTCAACAAAGCGAGGCGCAACACGCAACTGACGTTGCAGCGCCGCAGATACGTGTGATCGTGGATGGCCAGTCACAGGTTTTGGATGTCAGTCACGTACGTGCCTTGATTACGGCAGCATGTGTTGGACTCGATAAGCTGGCAGATCCAGAAGCTATTCTGGCGGAGACTTTGAAGAATCTGTACGACGGCGTTCCGGTCGAAGAGTTGCACAAGTCGGCGATTTTGGCAGCGCGCGCCTTGATGGAAAAAGAGCCGGCGTATAGCCAAGTCACGGCGCGCTTACTATTACATACGGTACGTAAAGAGGTTTTTGGCAAAGAAGTGGCGCAACAAGATGCGGCAACAGAGTATGTTGATTACTTTCCTAAGTTCATCAAAAAGGGGATTGAGGCAGAGTTACTCGATGCTAAGTTAGGACAGTTTGATTTGAAAAAACTAGCTGATGCCTTGATTGCGGATCGAGATTTGCAGTTTGGTTATATCGG